>NZ_AP025305.1:3900000-4200000 GCF_036492635.1 Aureibacter tunicatorum | reverse complement strand
TAATAAAGTTTTGTGAAAAAATATAACAGATTGCATATTCGAAAAGCATGTAAGTTTTTCGGTGTTTTTCAACTTGTTTGTCTTGAATTAGTATTTTCTGAGCTTAATTTATGCCAAAATGTCTTTAAACTGACAAATTAGCAGTCATTTTAGCCTTGGAATAGATTTTGAAAAGCCAACTCATGTTCAATTTTGATTCAAAATATAAAATATATAGTCATGCAAGAGCAAGGATCGATTTCAATACATACGGAAAATATTTTTCCAATCATCAAGAAGTTTTTATACTCGGATCATGAGATTTTCTTGAGAGAGTTGGTTTCAAACGCAGTGGACGCAACTCAAAAATTAGCTCAGCTGGCGAGCATGGGCTCGTATCAAGGCGATGTTTCAGGCGCAAGAGTTGAGGTTAAAGTAGACAAAGAAGCAAAGACGATAACGATCAGCGACCAAGGATTGGGAATGACTGGCGATGAAGTGAAAAAGTATATCAACCAAATTGCCTTTTCGGGAGCTACTGAATTCGTTGAGAAATACAAAGACAAAGGAGATACTAAGCAGATGATTGGTATGTTCGGTCTTGGTTTCTATTCAGCGTTTATGGTAGCCAAAGAGGTGGAAATCATAACGAAGTCTTATCAAGAAGGTGCGGAAGCTGTTAAGTGGACTTGCGACGGAAGCACTAGTTATAGCATCGAAGCTGCTGAGAAGTCAGTAGTTGGCACGGATGTGATTCTTCATGTGGCTGATGATTCTGAAGAGTTTTTGGAAGATCATAAAATCTCTGAAATTCTAAATAAATACTGCAAATTCTTGCCGGTAGAAATTAAGTTTGGAACAAAAGAGGAAACAGAGAAGGATCCAGCTGACGAAGAAAAAGAAATCAAGGTACAGAAAGATAACATCATAAATAATCCTAATCCAATCTGGACGAAGTCGCCTTCTGACTTGACAGACGAGGATTATTTGTCATTCTATAGAGAATTGTATCCGATGAATTTCGAGGAGCCATTGTTTTGGATTCACTTGAATGTAGATTATCCGTTTAATTTGACAGGGATTCTATATTTCCCTAAAGTGAAAAATGACTTTGAAGTACAGAAGAATCATATTCAGCTTTATTCTAAGCAAGTATTTATCACTGATGAAGTAAAAGGCATTGTTCCTGAATTCTTGCAGTTGTTGCACGGAGTTATTGACTCGCCGGATATTCCGCTTAACGTTTCCAGAAGCTTCTTGCAAGCCGATAACAATGTGAAGAAGATCAATAACTACATCACTAAGAAAGTAGCCGACAAGCTAAGTGACTTGTTCAAGAGCGACCGTAAAGCTTTCGAAGAAAAGTGGGATAGCATTGGATTGTTCGTGAAATATGGAATGATCACTGAGGAAAAATTCTATGACAAGGCAATCAAATACTCATTGCTTGAGAATGTAGATGGAGAGTACTTCACTATTGACGAATACAAGGATAAGATTCAGTCATTGCAAAAAGACAAGAATGACAATGTAGTGGTTCTTTATGCGAATGACCCAGAACAACAACATGGCTTTATTCAGGCTTGCAAGGAAAGAAACTATGATGTGGTGAAATTCGACGCGGTCTTGGATAGTCATTTTATCAATGCGCTTGAGCAGAAATTGGAAAAAGTTCAATTCAAACGCGTGGACGCTGATACTACTGATAAATTGATCGAGAAAGAAGAAGAGATCAAAAGCGTTCTAAGCGAAGATGAAGAGACGAAAGTTAAAGAAGTCTTTGAAAAAGCTTTTGACAATCCGTCTTATACGGTGACAGTAGCCTCGCTTTCTACTAACGAACAGCCGCTAACGGTTACTATGCCTGAGTTCATGAGAAGAATGAGAGATATGGCTAAGACTGGCGGAGGCGGAATGAATATGTTCGGAGCGATGCCTGACCAATACAATGCGACAGTAAATGCGAACCATGCCTTGATATCCAAATTGTTGAAAGCAGAAGGAGAAGAAGAGCAAGTAGCGATAGCGAAGCAAGTGGTGGATTTGGCCTTGTTGGCTCAAAACCTATTGACAGGAGAAAAGCTAACAAGCTTTATCAACAGAAGTGTTGATTTCTTGGCTAAATAATAGATTAAGATAATTTTATAAAGGAAGCCGGCTTGAATGAGTCGGCTTTTTTTATGCTAATAGACTTGTAATATCGGATAAAAAATATTTTATTACTTTTTGATGATAAATTGTTGGTTTTATTCCTTCAATCAGATGATTAGAGAAAAAATCGTTTGCGGGGATGGCTGGACATTAACCAAGTGAAATTAAGTGATGAAGTACAAAGGATTGAAAATATGCCTTTTGATAATAGTGTGTTTTTTGAGTTTGAATATCGCTCAGGGACAAACAGATAGCAATAAATTTGACGGACTTTCTCTTGAGAATTACAGTCCGGTGACTTTGGATATTCAGGAAGTTGAAGAGCCTGAGGAAGAGGATGGGAAGAAAAAGAAAAAGAAAGTCAAGAAGAATTTTTACTATGGAAAGAAAACGCGTAAGGGTTATACTCAAAAGGGATATGGAGACAAGGTAGAAATAGAATTTCTTAGTATGTTGAAAGAGCCTTATGATACTTTGGATGCTTTTGTGAGGGATATTTATTGGTATGACTATCAAGAGAGAAAGGTTCGAAAAAGCAGAAACTTCGATAGTTCCAAAGGTGCTTTGTTGCATGGACCTTATAAGAGAATGAAAGGTGATGAAGTATTGGAAGAAGGGATTTTTTACTTTGGAATGAAACATGGAAGATGGACCCGATTTGATGGCAAGGGAATATTGTTGGACAAACAGAAATATTATAAAGGATGGCCTAAGGAGTCGAAGGTTTCTTATTATGTGGATGAGGAAGGTCAGAAAAAAATCAAGGCGGTGCTTCCTGTCGAATATGGAGAGGTGGAAGGGAACTTCTATATGTTTTTTGAATCAGGAAAGGTTGCAGTCAAAGGAGAGTATCAACAGGGCAAGAAAGTTGGCAAGTGGTATGAATACTATGGCAAAACAGGCAAAGTGAAGCGTTTGATTCAATATCCGATCAAATGGTATGATTATGATGAAGGAGACAAAGGCTTTATAGCTAAGGAGTGGAGTATGAGAGGCAAAGTATTGTACAAGTCAGACAAGGAGTTGCCTAAGAGAAAAAGGAGGCGTTAGCTTGGCAAGTCAAAGTCTTCTTTAAATTTTTTATCCATACTGTGATTCACTGCATAAACATATTTGAAGACAGCATCGCACCACTCTGGCAGATCATGGAAGTCTGCCAAATTTTTCATTTTGCGAAATTCTAATATTGGCGCTTTACATCTTTTAGGCCCAACCAAATCCATTTTGCTTCCATATGCTCCTAAAGATTCAATTTCATCGGATACTTTTTGGTCGGGAAAATTTTTTGAGGTAAGATAATCGATTCCGTTAGGAAATCCCTCCAACCATTTTCTGATTGTTAACACATCCAAGGCATGTTTCTTGGGATGATTTGGGAACTTTTGATAAATTCCTTTGAAGAGCGGTTGGTCAAACTTTTCGAAATCGACATTGCAAAATGCGCAGTTCACCATTTCTACCCATTCTTTTCCATGATTTTGCCTGAACATATGTTGTTCGCTTTTAGGCAAGGTCCTATACATAGAGGCAAAATCAGTTCGGCTTAACATGACAAAAACGATTTTTGGGAAGGTGCTTGCTCCCATTTCCGCTTCTCTCACATATCTGTGTATCAATGCAAGAAAGCCGATCATTTGTTGGCTGGGTTCCCATGGAGCGTATTCTGGATGCATTTCTTTAAAGTATCGAAGACCGTCAAGTATAATCGGAACTGTAAATTGCATGCCTGATAGCTTTACAGAGTGATATGGATTGTTAAAGCTATCAAAATGTAATTTTGAGTCGACCAACTCTACTCTTCCTAATTCTTTACGGGATTTTTCTTTTTCACTGTCTTCTTGATTTTCGCTAAAGTCTTGAAGGAGTTGTGGGAACTTCTTGAGATCGATACCTGCAGAGGCTTGTGGGTAAACTTTGAAAGGACTTCTAATAGTGACGACTGCATTAGGCTCTTTGAGCTCGCAAGGGAATGAGAATTGATCGCAAGGTAACTGAAGTGTAGCGGAAGCATCGTTTCTTTGTTGGTCAAGCGATGCGATGATATCTACGATTTGTTGAGCGGTACTGAGCATTAATGCGTAACCATTAGGATTCTCCTCAAATGCGTCTGTGACGAATTCAACATCGCTTCCTCCTCCAATTTCATCGCTTTGCAATTCAAAATTATCAAATTTGGCAATCACGTTTCCCTTTTCACAGGGTTTGTGTTTAACTTGGGGTGGAGTTGCAGAAGCATCTGTCGTTTTTGTAGCTTCATCATTTTCAATAGCTATGGCAGTGTTCCATTCCGAGATTTCAAACTCAAAGCCAACCTTTCTTTGCACGATTTCTTTTTTTATGCCTCCTCTGCTTTTTTTATTTTGGGGAGATGAGTTTCTTGATGATGTGGCTTGGCAAAGAGGCATGTATTGCAATGATCTTTTAAATATAATATAGCAGACGATGATTTGTTTTGTCGGGAAGAAAGTTCATAGAAAATATGTGTTCTTGTGCTTTTTTAATAAATTAAGAGTAGGAGAAAATGCTGATGGATTATCTAAGTAACCATTGTTTTTCTTTGAAGTATTGATAGAAAATTTTTTGACATTAAATAATTGTTATGGGACAGAATTCAAAACCTACATATCCAACTACTTTTGGTCCGATGCCGGATGCGGAAGGTTATTTTGGAGAATATGGCGGACAAATTATTCCGCCAGAGCTTAAGCAAATTATGGATGAGATCACTGATGCTTATGAGGAGATCAAGAATACGGATGATTTTAAAAACGAATTGGCTTATTTGTTCAAGCATTATGTAGGGAGACCAAGTCCAGTGTTTCATGCTAAGAGGCTATCGGATAAAATAGGCGGAGCGGATATTTATCTTAAAAGGGAAGATTTGAATCATACTGGTGCTCATAAGATAAATCATTGTTTAGGAGAGGCATTATTGGCCAAGCATATGGGCAAAACAAAAGTATTGGCCGAAACAGGAGCTGGCCAACACGGCGTAGCCTTGGCGACAGCTTGTGCTCTAGTGGGCATTGAATGCGAGATTCACATGGGAGAAATTGATATCGCCAAAGAGTTGCCAAATGTGACTAAAATGAAGGTGCTAGGATGCAAGTTGATTCCAGTTTCTCGAGGTACTAGAACGCTTAAAGATGCTGTGGACAGTGCTTTTGAAGAGTATCTGAAAAATCCGAAAGATTTCTTCTATGCGATTGGCTCAGTGGTAGGTCCGCATCCTTTTCCTATGATGGTGAGGGATTTTCAAAGCATTATAGGCAAGGAAGCCAGAGAACAATTTGTGGAAATGAATGGTGGACTTCCAGATATTGTCACGGCTTGCGTTGGCGGTGGGTCTAATGCGATAGGTCTTTTTACAGCATTCCTAAAGGATGAGTCAGTAGAAGTTGTTGGCGTAGAGCCGGCAGGAAAAGGCCTTGACACACCAGACCATGCCGCTACATTGACACTTGGAGAAAAAGGTGCTATTCATGGTTTCAAATGTTATAATCTGCAAGACGAAGCGGGAGAGCCATTGCCGGTGTATTCTATCGCATCCGGCTTGGATTACCCAGGTGTAGGACCTCAACACTGTTATTTGAAAGATATAGACAGAGTTCGTTATGAATCTATCACTGATGATGAGTGCTTGGAGGCTTTCATGACTTTGTCTAGAGTCGAAGGAATAGTTCCTGCTTTGGAAAGCTCTCATGCTGTGGCATTTGCAATGAAAGAAGCTGAAAGAGTGGGTAAAGGAAAGAAAATCTTGGTGAATTTATCCGGTAGAGGTGATAAAGATCTTGATTTTGTAGTAAGCAAATTAGGCTTGTGATAATTTATTTCTGACATAAAAAGTGTAATCCTGAAATTTCTGAATTTGAAGTTTCAGGATTTTTTATTTCAACACTTTTTTCATCTTATACTCATCCAGCCCATTGCCAAAGCCATCTTTTATTATTTCATAAGTCACGAATCCGTAGCGATTGAATAATTGCTCCATCAATTGAGTTGTATTGATTACGATGTCAAAGAGTTTGCCTTCAGAGAGAATTCGTGTTTCTATGGTCTTGTAAAATTCGTCAGCAACTTTTAGCAGTCTGTTGGAGCCAAGCGAGTTGTTTTCAAACATCACCCAAGGCATGCCATGAATCTTATCTTTGGTGTAGTATCCACCACATCCAATTATTTTATTGCCCAACACGATTACAAAATAATTTTTGTCAGCATATTGGTCTAAAAAGTCTTTAAAGTAAATATTTTCGTCTTCATTGAAATACTTTGGAGTATTTGAGGCAAGAATTTCAAGCAATCTTGGTTTGTGGCTCGAGTTATAAGGCAATAAAGTAATTAGGCTCATGATTATGTTGTTTGACAAACTTACAACGAAAAAATAGAATGGTTCATATAATTAACAAGCCATCATTTTGGATGGCTTGTTAATTCATTAATGCGGATCAATAGTTAAAAATTGGCTAATATCAAAAGAGCAGAAGCTAGTTTGCCATAAATATGGACCATTAGTCCCTTCTCTGATCTTACTTTAGAGGCATCTTGAATACCTGTTTTTTCAATTAACCAATTGAAAAATACTTCAACAGGTTGTCTGACACTAGAAATTGCTTTTCCCCATTGTTTTCTAAAAGCATGGGCAAACTCTCTGTAATATGGAGATTCTCCTTTTACTAATTTCTCAGGTGTAAGTAATGATACATTGTTATTTTTGTACAATAAATCCTCTAATTCATGGTCAGCATATGCTTTATCCGCAAAGACTTTACAATTTTTTAAACCAGCCAATACACCTTTTACTGGTGGTAAATCATGATTAGATGCTTTAGTGATTCCTATAAGCTCTGGAGTAGGCATTTTGTCAATAACTCTTAATGAAACCATATGTAGCTTAACACCATAATAATGTATTTTTTTACTCGATGAATATGTTTTATCAGCAATATTTGACGCAACTTTCCCATTACCTCTTCCTTTAGAAAGTATAATTGGCATTGAGTCAATTAAACGGTCTGTTTGTTCTAAATCATGACCAGATAAAAGCGTTTCAACTAAACTATTAACAAGCATAGGCAAAATAGATTCTAAACGATTTAAACGTTTTGAAAAAGCTTGATAACTAGGCAAATGAGGAAACCAATCTTTCCAGTAATTTTGAATGAAACGATGTATTTTCTTAATCTTAAATACTTCTTCTTCAATAACTGAAAAGAAATAACAAGTCAGGATTTCAACATCACTAAACTTCCCTTCATTGGAATTATTACTGAATCGTTGACAAAAATATCTCAAATGAGTGTTATATTGATTGGAGATATAGCTGTAGAGTGTTATTAATCTTAATTTTATTGGCATAAAACTAAGTTAAAACTCTTAGCTATATTTTTATTACCTAAATCTTACTGTTGATTCGCATCATTAATATTTAGAAGAGGCTAATTTTTTAAGACTTTATGCTCTTCGATTTTTCCTGTTGAGAGATTCTTAATGGTTACGATATAAATTCCATTAGGGTGATTAGTTAAGTCAATATTAGCTTTTTGGCTATTTTTCGATGTACTTGAGATGATTTTTCCATTAATATCAGCGACAGTTATATTTATTTCTTCATTAGTATTATTGCCGATGATATTGACTAACCCTTCCGTTGGCACTGGAGATAACGAATATATATTACTGGCTTCTTTAATATTTAGTATTGTGTTCACTTCTGCAACTACCGAGTTGCTTGAATGAATTGAATTTGAAGGTCGCAAACGGTAGTGATATTGTTCTCCATTAGTGAGGTCGTTGTCGATGAATTTATTACCGTTTTGACTTGTGGAGCCGACAGCCGTAAAGTCGTCACTACCTACTAGTGCTCGTTCGATTATATACCCTGTTTCGTTGTCAGCATTATCTTTCCATAATAATGTATTAGCATTGTAATTATTAGAAGCAGAAAGTTCCGATGGCATGGCAACATCGTTGCTTGGAGCGCTAAAATCATATGAAGAATGTTGTTTCCTTACAGCAATCGCCTCGCGCATTTTTTCAAATTGTCCTTCTGAAAAATGTTCTTGACATCCGGAATAATAGCTCATAATATTACGTGTGTCAGGGTTGTAAAGCTGACCGAATCGGTCTCTATCATTACCTGTGTACTCACATGTTTCTGTATCCCAATTTAAATAGTTAAAATCAGCCCCAGGGTCAGCGGGAGTGTCACAAAGTCCGTCAGCTGCCGTGTCGCAGTTTGATTGTTCTCCTGCACGGACAACATTTTCCGCTTCAGGTGAAAAAGGGTCAAAAATTCGACCACTGCCTGCGGAATTAAAAGTATGAACTAAGCCAAAAAAGTGTCCGAAGTGATGAACTGGAGCAAATTCACTAGCATTAATAAAGCAATTTTTGATAAGAACTCTAGTTGATCGGATATCATCAAATGGGTGATAAGAATATCCAGATGTGCCGGCGCAAGCTTCATTGCTTGAGTAGTTCAGGCTGCCGTTAATAGAATTGACAAAGTATACATTTATAGCTTGATTGTTGTCTGAGCCTTGAGCCAAATCATTTTCCTCTCTGTCTTCGAAGTCGTAATATTCCGAATTGTTGATGAATTTAAAATCAGTAATGAAAAATTGATAATAAAGGGGTTTCAAATGTTTATTGATGACATAAATGAATTTGTTAATATCCTCCCAATTGATGGCTCCAGTTTGATCATCTGCAGTTACAATATGAAGTTGAATGGGTAAATATTTTATTGTAGTATCATCTTCATTTGACGTTGCCCTTTTTGAATGAAAAGCTTGAGCTTTAAGGTTGTAATCTAGTTGTTGTTGAAAAGATAGGGGTTGCGTTAAGCATGGTTCATTAGATTGTGCAATAGAATTGAAGCCTAAGACTGATAGTAAGGCTGTGATATAAAGTTTGTTCATTTTTAGGGGGTTAAATTTAAGCAATATTTAGTAGTAAGTTATTTTTTCAGAGCTTTGAGCTCTTCGATTTTGCCAGTTTTAAGATTTTCGATTGTAATGAAATACGGACCGTTAGTAAATGAGCTTAGATCTACGTTGATACCTTCATTAAGCATCGATTTTTGAGTTGATATTAAAACTTTGCCATTTATGTCAGAGATAGTAATATTGAGTTTGTCTCCAATGTTGTTTCCATTGATATTTAAAATTTCATCAGTAGGTACTGGAGAAAGTACATATGAGCTATTTATTTTCTCGGTATTAAGTATCGTATTATCCTGTAAAAAGAAAGCAGGTCCAGGTTGAGATGAATTTGATGGTCGTAATCTGTATTTATAAACCCTATCAGAATTTACATCATTATCAATAAAAGTGGTCTCGTTTGGAGTAGTACCTCCTATTGCAATAAATTCATTGGAGTCAATCAGAGCTCTTTCGATGATGTAGCCTGTCTCATTATCGGCATTATCTTTCCATGTGATGATATTTGAATTGTAAATGTTTTTAGTTGCTGATAATTCGGATGGTTCAAGCACATTAGTGCTTGATGCCGAGAAATCATAAGAATTGTGCATACCCCTCACTGCCAGACCTTCCTTCATTTTTTCAATTTGTTCAGGAACAAATTCTTGCTGACAGCCTGTATAATTACTCATCATATTTCTAACTGGTGGGGTGTATATAGCTCCATTTCTGTCGCGTATTTCCTCAGTAAAAGTGCATGTTCTTCTATCCCAGTTTGGTGTTGTAAAGTTTGCGCCCGGATCGGTATCTGTTGAACATAATCCGTCAGTGACAATATCACAATTATCTTTGTTTTCAATAAAACGATCTCCTAAGTTGTTGACTTCATCATTATAGGTGTGTTTTAGCCCAAAAAAATGTCCAAACTCATGGATTGCAGTCATGTCACCTACAACAGCGCAGTTCTTTAGAACTATTCTTGTGGATTTTATATTATCAAACGGAAGGTAAGCATAACCAAAAGTTCCTTCGCATTGGTTTTCATCATCTTTGATCGAATTGACGAAATAAATATTAATGGCTTGATGACTGTCATTTCCTTCAGCCATTAGACTTTCATCTGAGGATGGATTTTTTAGATCAAAAAAAGTTGAATTATGAATTAAGTTGTATTCAGATATAAAGAACTGAACGCCTATATATCTATAATATTTACAGACCTTACTTACGAACTCATTGATGTCTTTTTTTACAAGGCCTCCTGTCTTATCATCTTTGGAGACGATATGTATTTTTAAGGGTAAATATCTGACTTCATTTATATCTATTGTTTTGCCGCTTGCATGATAAGCATTGGCTTTTATATTATAATCCAATTGTTGATTCTCATTCAAGGGTTGAGGAATGCAGTTTAAATTTTCTTGGGTATAAGCATTGAATCCTAATATGGAAAATAAGGCTGTGATATAAAGTTTTTTCATGATTTTATTGAAAGGTTTAATAATAATATAAATAAAAAAGGGTTTGTATGGAAATTGAATGTGTAAAATTGTATTTTGTTGACAATAAATTATTTGTATTATATTGTTGAATACAGATCTGTTTTTGTCAAAATGGCTTGTGTGATGTCCTGAGAGGTGGAAAAGAATTAAAAATTGGAAGGTCTAATTTTATTGAAAATGTTAATTTACTATTGATGAAAAAGTTGAATATATATTAATATATGATTCAAAGGTTTGGTGTTTCTGATTTTAAATTGTTTTATTTTACGATTAAACAAGGCATGTTCTTTGTGTGGTTGAAACTTTAAAGTTTAGCTTTCGTCTATAGATTTAATTTTTTGAAATAAAATAATCTATGACTATGGAAGAGATAATGAGGGATGATGATGAAATAAAAATCAAAGAAAATACGATGATTTCTACAGGAGAACAACAGCCTTCACAAGCCTTTGTGGCAGTGTCTTGGGGAGCGATGCTGGTAGGTATTGCAGCTTATCTGATAGGATTGTGGAATTCAGACATGTTGCTCAATGAAAAAGGTTATTACTTTACGATTTTGCTGTTTGGCTTGTTTTCTGTGGTTTCAGTGCAGAAAAATGTTCGGGATAAAATGGAGGGTATCCCTGTTTCGAATATTTATATGGGCGTAAGTTATGCAATGTCGGGCATTTCTTTGGCATTATTGGTTATTGGGCTGTGGAATGCGGAGTTGTTGCTGAGTGAGAAAGGTTTTTTCGGAATGTCTTTCGTATTAAGCTTGTTTTCTTCAATTGCTGTTCAGAAGAATATTAGGGATATGAAGTAGAAGGATCATCTGAAAATAACAAAGTTGTAAGCTATTCAATATTCAGCTATTGAATAGCTTTTTTGTTTTTTGGTTAAAAAGAACCTTTGTTGTCAAGCTATGTTCAAGTATAAATGTATGCTTCAGTTTCACATAGTCAAAAATGCAGGAAAAAAGACAAAGCGGTTCAGTCGAATCTGCAACCGATTCAAGCATTGATGAGCCAAGAAGCATTTGAAACATTAACATCTTCCGGGAAATATCGATTTACGCAATATAGAAAAGAGCCTGTTCTTAAGATTATAGATGATATGCTTGTTCAATACAGAGAATTGTCATCCCAATCAGACGGAATGTATGAGCAAATGTCTCTTCGAGATCAAGATTTTGAACTGCACAGATCTCATTTTAAGCATTTGAATGATTTATTGAGGAAACAGATCAATCAAATGAATGATTTGATAAGGAGGTTGCATTGGATTCGTATACATCAAAGACTTGCAGAAGAGCATGGAGAGGGATTCGAGGACTTGCATTCCTTGCTTTTGGATATTGAGAAGTCTTTCGAGCCTGAAAGTGCAACTCTACCTGATGATATTTTTTCCTCTCTTGTTAAAAATGGTTTTGTTTGGGACGAAGTTATAAAGTCTTCGGCTTTAGCAAGCGAATGGAGTAAAGGTTTAGAGTCATCTTCTTGCTACACAAGATTATCCAAAGAGCAATTACATTCTTTATCCGCTGAGGATTTGGTTGTGATGGAATTAAAATTAGTCGCTTGTGAGAAAGAGATTGAAGAAAGCATTGAGAAAATAGAGGATGAAACAAGAGGCATGCATGTTGAAATGTCACGAGCTGAAAACAGATTGGCGAAGGCGAACTCAGATCACAGAGTTTTAATTCATCAACAACTAAAATTACTTCACGAGCTGGAGATGGTTATTAATCATTGGCATCATCAACAACCAATTTTGTCTGAAGCTATGGATGATTCTCGTAAACTTCCTTTGAGCATTAGGGGGATTATGATGTTGATGAACGATATGGATTTGGAGCACTGTCGTTTGATAAGCAAGCTGATAAAGCATGACTATCGATTATGGCTCCCAGACGATTTTCAAAATACTGAGCACTGTCATCGCTTGTGGGGAAAATTGACAAAAGGAGATACTGAAAACTTTGTTCTTGAAGAAGCTCAAGGCGCTAGTGTTGATAGAAGTTTGGGGTTGCCAGAAAATATTATCTGGGATGATATGAATGAAGACTCCACAAAATTCAAAGATCAAGTTTTTTCATATTTTGCGAAGATATTGCGAAGCGCGAGTGGGTATAGTATGTTGGCCAGTCTGTTGGAAATGGATGATAACACATGGTTGCGTGATAGAATAAATTCTGAGGCTTTATACGAGTCTTCATTGGTTTCTTTTGAAGATGTGGCGAGAAAGGAAGAACTAGATTCAGATTTCAAATATTTTGAAAAAGCTGAAAATGTTGCTTCTATTCATGATGCCTCCACATGCAAAAAGGCAACAATTAAGCCTTTGTCAATTAGGAAAGAAGTTGCGGGAAGAGATGGTTTTAAGCTGTTTTGTTGTGAGGGGAATAATGATGTGAGTTTGGAGTTTCCGGAGGAGTTGGATTATCCCCAATTTTTGGTGCCTGTGGGAAAGGTGGATTCTGTCGGAAATGCGGCCATGAGCTGGCAGCCTCCCTTTGTTCAATTTGCAGGAGGGTTATATTGCTTGCTATTGCTTCAAAACGGAATTAGGTCAGTAAAGAACTTAAGGTCTTCAAGTTATATTTTTGAAAATGAATTGAGGGCTCAAGTGAATTTAGCGTCGAAATACTTGCAGCAGGATGCTTTGGATTGCACAAGTGGAGAGTCTCTGAGAGGACTGGATATGACAAGGTATAAAATGCCTCGCAGGCTTGAAAATGAATATTTTGTATATACATTGAGGCATAAAGATGGGTCAAAAACGGACTTTGCTTCATCAGGAAGTGTGGAGGTTTCTAGTTCGGAGCACGATCCAGGAGACGCCGATTTTAGTAGCGAGGAAAAATTCTATTTGTCGAGAGAAGAAGAAATTAAACGCAAGTTCAATGAAAAATTTGATCACATTCCCAAACATGAATCGGAAAGAAGAAGAGAGGCTTTTGATTTATTTAGAAAAATAACAGAATTCCAGACGAGTAAGGAGTTTGATTCTTTGCCTAGCAGAGAGAGAACAGATATTTCTGAATTAGAAGAATTAAGGTTATGGTCGGAGGCTAAAAGGTGTGATTTTAAAGCTCATCAAGATGTTCATTTAGGTTCGTCCAAAGCATTGACTAATAGTTTGGAAAGAGAAAGATCCATATTGCCCGATTTGAAAGCGTTGCTAACGGGAGGTCATGAATATACGCATGAGACAGTATTGGTTCAAGTTCATATAGGAGAAGAAGGGCATTTGGAATTGATGAAGAAAGCTTATCAGAGCTTAAGGCAAAATGCGGCGCCTGGAGCTGAGGGAACCCAAGTTGCGGAATCCGATGCAGGGACATTGTTGAATGTTTCTTTGCTGGGCACGGTTAAATCCTTGGCTGACGAAAGCACTCTTAGTGTTGTGAATAAAACAATGCCCGGACATATGCTTCATCCGGGCGCTGTATTGAGACAAGTTGTGTTATCAGATCGAAAGTTGATGATTAGAACCACAGGAATTGGAAAGGGAGTATTTCCTAAGCTTAACAATCTTTTGGCTTCTACTATTTGGGAGCCTGTGGATGCTAAAATAAGAGAAAGTTTGCTTCAAGATTAATCAATCATATCGTAAAGTTGATTGATCCTATTTATGCTCTCTTCAGGTTGTTGGAAGAGACTTTGAATATGGCCTGAGTTTGACTTCCAAAATAATTTTGGATGTTGCGCTGACGCAAATAATTTTTCGGCTCTATGAAAAGGAACATATTTGTCATTCTCGCTATGGATGATCAATTTCGGAGTGTTTTTAATCATTGCAATATCCCTTATCGCAACATAATCTTGATTGAAATTATCAGGGTTCGTTTGAGCTTTTTCTTTTAAAAATCCCGCAGGAGCCATGTCTATTGCGCAAGCTTGAGCGGATTCAACACATCCGTCTAGCACAAGCCCGTCAATATAACTTTTGTAATCTGATGCTAGCTTGATAGCTACTTGTCCTCCAAGAGACATTCCGTAAAGGATAGTTTTTGAAGAGTCGTTATCATTTTTGTTTAAATATAGTTCAAAAGCCTTTTTTGTATCAGAGAGGACGTTTTTATAATCAGGGATGCCAGTTGATTTACCAAATGAGCGCCAGTCAAGGGTATGAACCTCATATCCCGCATTTGTTAGTACTTTGATCTGATTAAGGTATTTGGAAATATTGCCACCAGCTCCATGAATGAGAAAAATGTCAGCTTTTTTATTCAAACTATTGGAAGGAAACTTATAAGTATAAATATTGATCTTATCATCTATTTGCAAAACAGTTTCTTCATAAGTTATTGAAGACATGTCATCGAGGTTTTTGACTGGGAAGTAATATAGTTTGCTTTCGTCATTTTTGATGGCGGCGATGATTCTGTCGGTTATCGCTTGAATATTGGGGTTGGTAAAATAAACGATTGCGCCTGAGATTAGACTGATTGAAATTATGGAAATGATTGTGATGAATGTGATTTTTATAGCCTTTGTCATGATGTTGTTATTTAAATACAAAGGCAATTTGTCTCATTCAGGTATATTAAAATAATTAAATAGCCTGAACAGTTGATTAGAGCTACTGAATTGTTTAATGTGTTAACTTAGCGGGAGACTGTTTTTGAAAGTGAATTTTTATCAACATAATAGCCGAATACACAACCAACAATATAGCAAATGAGATCGCTCCATAGAAAACCATGGCCTAATATTAAAGCGCCTAGCTTTGTCGCTCGAACTTGAAGAATCCATTCAGCTTGATAGAGCTGGCTAATTTCTATTGTAAAGCAAAATATCAACGCGAAATAAAGCGCTGTCTGTATTCTTATATGAGTGAATACCATTCTTGTTCCCCAATAGATCATTAAAGCCCATAAAGTGTCGCCGGCATATGCGGCTATAAAATTAGGCAACAAGTAGTCAAATTTTCTGGAGCCAAGACCAAGAAGAATAGTGCTTATGAAAAGTAGAAAATATTGAAAGCGCTTAGTCTGTGTGGTTTTCATTTAAATATTTTTGATCAGTTCTTCCAATGCTTTTAAGTGTTCTTTAAAAGCTTGTCGTCCTTCAGCTGTGGCTTTGAATGTTGTGTTGGGCTTTTTGCCAATAAATTGCTTTTTGATGGCAATGTATCCCGCTTTTTCGAGTGCGGTTGTATGACTGGCCAAATTGCCGTCTGTCGCGTTTAGTTTTTCCTTAAGAAACTTGAAGTCGACTTCTTCTTGAACCATTAATATGGACATTACCCCAAGGCGAAGCCGATTTTCAAATGCCTTTTGCAGTTTGCTAATGACTTCTTTCAACTCTTTCGTATTTTAAGTAAGTGATGATACCGTATATGATGTGGAAAAGCCCGAATCCTGCGATCCAAAACTCAGTGCCGTATTTCAATAAGAATATTGACGCGAATGCTAGAGCTATTTCTGATATGCCCAAATAAAACAACTCTTTGTGAGTGAACTTTGAAGCTGAAACTACAGAAATGCCATATATTAACAACATCATTGGTGGCAATAAATCAAAATGACCGTAATAAATCAAAGCTAGGCAAAATACTCCTCCGCTTAAAAAAGGAATAAGCGAGTGTATGATGAGTTCTTGAGTTGTCTTATCCCAAAAATTAATATTTTCCTTGCTTGCTTTTCTCTTGGAAAAAAAGATGCCTGATACGCATGCGCTGGCCATGATTATAAAAGCTAATCCTAGTCCGTGTAAAATGTAATCATTGATTTGAGGGATTTCACCAGCTGCAATTTGACTGAAATACGCTTCGATAATATATTTCTTGCCATATAAAGCGCCTAATATAGCAAATATGCCGGCAAATATACCTGACAGTCCGCTGAGGGATATGAATTTTGAAGATTGAGCCATTAGGCTCTTAATTTCATTTATATCTTCCAAGTATTGTTCTGCGGATTTTTCTTCGTTCATTATCTGGTATTTTATTTTTCGTCTCAATTTAAGAATCTTAATACATCTCTGAAACTAAAAAGGGAATTCCTTTCAAATTCGTCATGTCAATAAAGCCAATATCATTTAGCTTTCTTCGTTAATATCAACGCTGAGAAATATTCGTCATATGAACTGAAATTTTTTTTTAGTTTATTTGAAACCTTTTATTAATTTGGTGAAAGAAAATAGTGTAGGTTAATAGTATGAGCTTTTTATTTAAAGATTTTGCAGGTTGGAAAACCTATTGCGAGGAGAATAATTGTTCTCTTGCCAAGCCTGTGTTGGAGTATGAAGAGACTCAAAGGGGTAGGAATGAAGATGAAGTTCGTTCAGGGTTGCTTCATGCTTATACTGTAATGAAGGATGCTATCAAGACAGGATTGGAGGAGGATATGAAATCCAACTCTGGCATGATAGACAACGGGGCTAAAAAGGTTTTCAATAATCCTATTACAGTTCTTTCTCCAGAATTCCAAAAGCTTATATCCAGAGCCTTGGCGGCAAAAGAGGTAAACTCATGCATGGGGAGAGTGGTGGCGGCGCCTACTGCAGGAGCCTCTGGGATTTTACCAGGTGTGATGTATACTTTGCAAGAGCAGCATAGCCTGACAGACGAGCAAATCGCCGAAGGACTATTGGTTGCGGCGGGAATTGCTTTGATTATTGAGTATAATGCTTCTTTGGCTGGAGCCGTTGGAGGCTGTCAGGCGGAAACAGGAAGTGCTGCGGCGATGGGAGCCGGAGCAATAGTATATTGCTTGGGAGGAAACATAGATCAAGTATTTAATGCTGTTGGCATTACGATCCAATGCATGTTGGGCTTGGTATGCGATCCTGTGGCAGGGTTGGTGGAAGTCCCTTGTGTTGTAAGAAATGCAAGCGCTGCGTCGATATCTTTTTCTTCAGCCCAGATTGCAATTTCCAATGTAAGTTCCGTTATCCCTGTAGATGAATGTATTGAAGCTATGGCGGAAGTAAGCGAAAGCATGGAGAGCAGATACAAAGAAACGGCTCTTGGCGGTTTGGCTGCAACACTTACAGGCAAAAAGATTTCGAAAAGAGTTCTAATTCAAGATATTGAGATACTTGAGGATGAACAAAATGAAGACGAATAATTAACAGTATATGACAAAAAACTACGCTTAACCAAAGAAGTATCCCTTGAAGCCAAAGAAAAACAAGAAAAAGAATCTCAGTTTTGACATATATACGAACACCTCGAAAATAAAATGGGGTGCGTTAGGTATCTCGTTGATTATAATTGTAGCGTCAATAATTTACACAGACGTACTTGTGGAAAAGCTCCAACAAAGAGAAAAAAGGCAAATAGAATTGTACGCCAAAGCCTTGGAGTATGCTATGAATGTAAGCGAAGGTGAAAGTTTGCTCTTTCTTACCGAAGAGATCATCACTAGGAATAGCTCTGTGCCTATTATTTGGGCGGACAGCTACGGCAAGCCTTTGGATTCAAAAAATATTTCATTTCGCTCAAACGCTACTGAGTCGGAAAAGGAAGCGATTCTCAAAGAGAGAATCAAATTGATGAAAGAACAGCATAAGCCGATTAAAATTGTCATCACAGATGATAATGGAGTAGAGTACGATTACTCGTATGTCTATTATCAAAATTCGTTTCTACTTACTCAGTTGAAATATTACCCTTATGTTCAGTTAAGTTTTATCGCTTTTTTTGGTTTCTTGGCGTATTTGGCTTTTCACTATAGCAAATTATCTGAGCAAAATAGAGTTTGGATTGGCCTTGCCAAAGAAACGGCGCACCAATTGGGAACTCCATTGTCCTCGTTGATGGCTTGGATTGAGTATTTGAAGATTGACCCTGACTTTAATAATCCAGAGGTGATCACCGAACTGGAGAAAGACACGCATCGACTCGAGATGATTACCAACAGATTCTCAAGTATTGGTTCTGTTCCGACTTTGAAGAAAGAAGATTTAGTGTCTGGAATTAGAGCCAATGTAAGTTATTTGCAAAGAAGAATTTCATCGAAGGTTAAAATAGGCGTTCAGGCTCAACCGGAATTTATCGAAGCCAATATCAATAAGGCCTTGTTTGATTGGGTGATAGAAAATTTATGCAAGAACGCGGTTGACGCCATGGCAGGCATGGGGGAAATTAAGATTAATATTTTCAAAGAAGATGATTCGAAAATTGTCATAGACGTAACTGACAATGGCAAAGGAATTCCTAAGACAAAAGCGGGACAGATTTTTAAGCCGGGCTTTTCCACTAAGCAACGTGGATGGGGATTGGGACTTACTCTTGTCAAGAGAATCGTTGAGCAATATCATAAAGGCAAAATATTCTTGAAGTCCAGCGAAGTTGGAAAAGGCACTACATTTAGAATAATCTTGAAGGGAGAGTAATTTCCATTTAATCTCTTTGTGTCTTTTTTTATTGGGAACGGGTTAATTTAGTATTCTTTTGCTTACTTTAGTAGTATCGCCAACATATTCAAAGCGTAAAAAAAGCCGTTTTGGCGTCAAAAAATTATTTTTTTATTTTCCTTTCAATTCATTTGTAATAAATTAGCATTTAGAAAAAAATATACTTTAGAATAAAATTTTGCTGAAAAAGATCTTAAGCTGAGGTTTTATTGATCATAAGCTTGGCAAAATATAATTAAACTGTTAGCTTTGAGGTCGAAAATGACCATCAATAATATACTTTACTAAACATTTAAAAATGGCAAATATTGGTAAAATAACCCAGGTGATCGGCCCGGTTGTAGACGTAAGTTTCGATGCCGAAGGTGCAAAATTACCTAATATTCTGAACGCGCTAGTTGTAACTAGAGAAGACGGATCTAAATTAGTCCTAGAGGTACAGCAGCACTTAGGTGAAGAGCGTGTCAGAACAATCTCAATGGAGGGAACAGAAGGATTGGTGCGTGGTCTTGAAGCGTTGGATACAGGAGCTGCTATCAAGATGCCTACAGGTAACGACATCAAAGGAAGACTGTTTAATGTAGTTGGTGAAGCAATTGATGGTTTGCCGCAACCAAAGGGAGAGACTGGATTGC
The DNA here is from genome assembly GCF_036492635.1 of Aureibacter tunicatorum. Taxonomy (GTDB): domain Bacteria; phylum Bacteroidota; class Bacteroidia; order Cytophagales; family Cyclobacteriaceae; genus Aureibacter; species Aureibacter tunicatorum. The sequence continues at coordinate 4,180,462 of NZ_AP025305.1, read as the reverse complement.
CTATCCATAGAAAAGCGCCTGCTTTTGACCAATTGTCATCTTCGACAGAAGTTCTTTACACAGGTATTAAAGTAATCGACTTGCTAGAGCCATACGTAAAAGGTGGTAAAATTGGTTTGTTCGGTGGTGCCGGTGTAGGTAAAACGGTATTGATCATGGAGTTGATCAACAACATTGCGAAAGCTTACGCTGGTTTGTCAGTATTTGCAGGTGTTGGTGAGCGTACTCGTGAAGGTAATGACCTTTTGAGAGAGATGATCGAGTCTGGCGTAATCAAGTACGGTAAAGAATTCGAAGAGTCTATGGAAGAAGGTGGCTGGGATTTGACGAAAGTTGATCAAGCTCAACTTGAGACTTCTCAAGCGACTTTGGTATTCGGTCAGATGAACGAGCCTCCTGGCGCTCGTGCTAGAGTAGCGCTTTCAGGACTTACTGTTGCTGAGTACTTCCGTGATGGCGATGGTTCTGGACAAGGTAGAGATATCCTATTCTTTATTGACAATATCTTCCGTTTTACTCAGGCTGGATCTGAGGTGTCTGCCCTACTAGGACGTATGCCTTCAGCAGTAGGTTACCAACCAACGTTGGCAACTGAGATGGGTGCTATGCAGGAGCGTATTACTTCAACGAAGAGAGGATCAATTACTTCAGTACAGGCTGTATACGTACCTGCCGATGACTTGACTGACCCTGCGCCAGCGACGACTTTCGCCCACTTGGATGCCACTACAGTATTGTCTCGTAAGATTGCTGAGAAAGGTATTTATCCTGCGGTGGATCCATTGGATTCGACTTCAAGAATTTTGAGCGAGGAAGTGCTTGGTGAAGAGCATTATGGAACAGCTCAAAGAGTTAAGGAGATTCTTCAAAGATATAAAGAACTTCAAGATATTATTGCTATCCTTGGTATGGACGAGCTTTCTGAAGAAGATAAGCAGGTTGTGCATAGAGCAAGACGTGTGGAAAGATTCTTGTCTCAACCATTCCACGTAGCAGAGCAGTTTACAGGTATGCAAGGTGTTCTTGTTGATATCAAAGATACTATCAGAGGTTTCAACGAAATCATCGATGGTAAATACGATCACCTTCCAGAAGCGGCTTTCAACTTGGTAGGTACTATCGAGGAAGCGGTAACTAAAGGTGAGAAATTGCTTGCTGAAGCTAAATAAAATTAGTCAAGATTTATAGCCCCGCTCTGCCGGAGAGGGAAGTTAAAATATAAAAGGATATGCATTTAGAGCTTATAACTCCTGATCAGACGGCATTTGACGGAGAGGTGAACTCGGTAACTGTGCCGGGAGCGAAAGGTTCTTTTCAAATATTGAAGAATCACGCGCCTATTGTCAGTGCCTTGAGTAAAGGTTCCCTGATTATCAGTCTGGACGATGGCGAAAAGAAATTTATGGTTGACGGTGGCGTTGTAGAAGTGCTTGACAATCATATAATTGTACTCGCTGAGTCGATTGTCGAATAATATCGAAAATAGTCAATGAGCTAGCAAACAAGTTTAGCTCATTCATAATATTATGAAACCGTGCTTTATGCGCGGTTTTTTTTGAACTATACTTTTATGTCATGGTTTCATAAAATAAAAAACCATGATGGTATCAAGAACATTATTTTATTCATTGGCTTTTTCATTGATGATCTTGGCAAGCTCATGTGGCGAGGTTAATAAGGCTAAGATGGAAGTTGAAGGGAAGCAAATTTCTTCATCAAAGCAAACCAAACAAGATTTCATTTTTCAGATTATCGACAAAAAGACAAAAAGACAGGGTGGTCAGAGAGTCAATATTTTTGTCAAATACAGATATACTCCGACGCAATCTGAACAATCAAAATTTATAGATTATCGAAAAGTAAGGGAAGTGGCTGTCAAGTATATTATGCCTACTGAAAGCCATCCGCAAGAAGATCAGTGGGAGAACCTTTCAAAAGCAATTGCTGAAGAGATTATGATTATGTATAATTTCGACGCAATATCAGTGCAATGGCAAACGCATCCAAACGATCATCCTAAAGGAGAAGCTCTTTACGAGCCGGGTTTTCATGGAGGTGTTTACACAATAGGAGATATCGAACCTTTGTCCTATGAAGGGTTTATCAAAAGACCAGAATGAGTATTTTTAGAAATTTTATTAAGTCGATTGTTTATTTATTCTAACTTGAGCATGTAATGAAATGAAATGAAGTTGACGATTTCATGCTTTTGTTGGGAAATTTATAGTTGTATAATATAGGCTCGTTTTGGTAATAATCTCTTAACGATCCTATTTTTTTTTCTTAAAGTATCGCTTCATAACCATTTTTTGCCTCCATTTTTCTCTGAAGAAGAAAAAGAACATATTTATTTCTTATGTAACATATCAAGTCAAATAGCATGGCTTGAATTCTTAGAGGGCATAGATTTTGCGATAAATTAAATTATTATAGTACAATAATAGCTTTTTATTCCGGGCCATATATTCAATGAGTTAAATAGGCCTTTAATTTTTTAGAGAAAACAATACTGCACATGTCATTAATTAGAAATTTCAGAAAACTTAAAAGCCAAGGTAAAAAATTGGTTGTAGTCACTTCATATGATTATTGGAGTGCTAGGATTATATCAATGACCAACGTTGATGCTGTACTCGTAGGTGACTGTTCAAGCATGGTGATGCATGGACATGAAAATACCTTGTCTACTAGCATTGATCAAATGGTAGCACATACAGAAGCCGTGAAAAAAGGTGTGGGAGACAAGTTTATTATCGCATCTTTCCCATATATGGCTTGCCGCAAGGGCATTTATTATGCGACAGAAACAGCTGAGAAGTTGATCAAGGCTGGAGCTCAGGCGATTAAAATCGAAGGGGCTTTTGGAAATGAAGCGATTATCAATCATCTAGTAGAATCAGGAATTCCAGTAGTTGGGCATATTGGATTGAAGCCTTCTCATCACCATTCTGTCGGAGGGTTCAAGGTACAAGGTAAGCTGGAAATAGATGCAGATAAAATAGTGGAAGAAGGGAAGCTGTTTGAAAAGCTAGGCTGTTTTTCCATAGTCATAGAAGCTGTTCCTCCGCAAGTAGCACAAAGAGTCACAAGCCAAGTATTAATACCAACGATAGGCGTTGGAGCTGGCAAAGATGTTGACGGGCAGGCTTTGGTATTGCAGGATATGCTTGGATTGAGCACAGATTTCAAACCCAAATTTGTGAGGAAGTATTTGGATGGAGCTGGCTTATTTGTCAATGCGCTTAATCAATTCGTAAATGATGTTCACCATGAGGAATTTCCAGCTGACAGAGAAACTTATACAAAGAAAGAGAAGCCAATTTTGTCAGAATTATCTTTAAATTGATCGTATTTAGTGTTCAGGATAAGTTAAAGTTCTGAACATTTTTTTTTATAAAGCTTTCTATATGAGTGGAGTTAGAATATTGGCATAATGCGATCATATATATAGTTGTCATTGTGGTGTATATCGGATTGGCAGCAGGCAAGTTTGGCAAATTAAAACTTGACAGGTCGGGTATTGCTTTGTTGGGTGCGATCGTGTTATTGGCAACTGGCGCATTGACATTGCAGGAAGCTATCAAATCCATTAATTTTCCGTCGCTGATTATATTGTTTGGCTTGATGACGATATCTTCGCATTTGGAGTTGTCAGGTTTTTATCATTTTTTGGCGAAGAGAATTTCATTTCATATAAGAAAGCCATCTCATTTCATTCCGCTTTTAATACTTTCGACGGGGATTTTTTCAGCATTGATCAATAATGATATAGTGTGTATCGCTTTTACGCCTATATTGACTATGGCTTTGATTTCGAAAAAGAAGGAGCCAATACCTTATTTAATAGCTCTTGCCTTGGCAAGTAATATAGGATGTGGGTTGACATTGATCGGTAATGCTCAAAGTGTTGTTATTGGCGAGGTCGCTCACTTAAGCTTTGCAAGGTATAGTTTATGGGCTTTTTTACCGGTATTTTTATCGTTGATTTCATGCGTGTTGATTGTCAAGTATTTGCATAAGCATAGTACAGTAAGACGTAAAACACATTTACTCAAGAAAAGTGAAGTTCAAAAGATTCCTTTCAACAAAAAACAAAGCATAAAAGGAGCTGTGATTGTTTTTTTGTTAGTCTTGGCTTTTCTTTTTGGTTTGCCTCGATATTTGAGCGCATTGGTAGCTTCTGGTTTGATATTGTTGAACCAGGATATTAAGAGCAAAAAGATACTCAATGGAGTTAACTGGCAATTGTTGATCCTGTTTTCCGGCCTATTTATTTTGATGGCTGCTTTGCAGAAAACACATTTTCCGGAACAGGTGTATAGTTGGTTTGAAGGAAAAGGAGTGATATTGGAGAAGCCTTGGATAACTTCATTGTTTACAGGAGTTCTAGGTAACTTTATGAATAATGCCGCAGGGTTTATTTTGATCTTGCAAATTATCGAAATAAAGCAGGTTCTTTCAGGCTATGTGATAGCCTTGTCAAATGCATTTAGCGGCAATTTGTTTTTGACTAGCAGCGTAGCTAATATAATTGTTGCTAACGAAGCAAAGAAGCTCAAAGTCAACATCACTTTTAGAGAATTTTTGAGGTATGGTATACCAGTTACTTTAGCGTCATTTTCTATTTTATTATTTTGGATTTATATAACATCCATGTTTTTATAATAAGCTATTCTAACATGGGACAATGACACTTGCTTAGTTTGATGACTTTTAAAAGGATGTCGATCATTTCCCTTCGGTCAGCATTTGACTCTTTATCGGACATTAAGTCTTCCAAATCATAAAGCTCACTGAATAGTGGTAAAATATAATCTGAATCATGCTCATACGTTTCAAGTCCATATATTCGCATAAACGTATTGAAGGATTGACTTGCTAAATTTGATTTGAATAGTTTAAGCTGTGTATTGTGCAGACGAATCATTTCTAATATTGTTTCTATGCTACTTTCATCGTTTAATTGCCTCTCTAGTCTCTCGCAGAGCAAGGGATAGTAGATATTTAGCCCTTGAAAGCAATCGTCGACTTGAGGAATACTGGAGGAAATAGGAAGTAGATTCAGGTTATGTTCCATTATTTCCGAAAGGATGCACTTAAGACTTTGAAGTGTATCTTTTGGATTGCATGATATTCTTAGAGTATGGGCTCCTTTTGAAATATGAGTTGAGTTTACTTCGTGAAAACTTTGACCCGTTTCAGTACCAAACATTCTGAAAAAATACATTGCTGTTTGAGGAGATTTTAACAATGAAATATGTTCACGCAATAACTCCATGGATTGAGCTTGCAATTCTTTCTCCATGGATGATACTTGCTGAAAGTGTCTGATGAATTCTTCAAACTCTATTGCTCTTTTATATATAGAACTTGGAAACCTGTCGCTTTTTGATCGAATGAATTCAAAAAAAGATGTTTCAAAACTCAATGAAGAAGCCATCATGCTTTCGAAAGCATTCCTGAATTGTCGTGTTCTTAGGTAAACTTGGTTTTCATTCTCCATGCAAATGTAGTCGTTCCCACTTCTTGCAATAACGGCAGCATTGTGCATGTTCCAAGTTATAGGAGAGCTCTCTTGTTGAGAGGCAGCTTTTTGAGATTGAGCTCTTTTGTATTCTTCTTTATAGCTTTCAATACTGGTGAAACCGTTAGGATTGCTTTGTGACATGATATAGGGCATTGTCCTAAGCGCTTCACCCACTTCGGGAATTGCATGTCGATCAACTCCTAGCAAAAGACATCTTTGATCGCTTTCTGCTGGATTCAGTCTCGTATGGTTTGAATATGTTTTTTTGAGATGAAAATTTCTTGAAAACTCTTTTGCTGTAAGCTCTGATGGGTGTCTCATAGCTTCAAAGCATTTAAATACTAAATTGGTGAGAGATTCTTCTTTTGATAAAACACATTCAAGTCCATCTTCTTTACTTGGTCTCCCCATTACAACTGTGATTATATTTTTAGATAATTGTCCCATGATCATTTTTGCATATTGGGCACAGTCTGAGACTTCAGTCATATCTTTGTCAAGTTGATAAAATTCAACTGTTGTTGGGAATGTTACATTAAGAGTGCCATATTGATCTGGAACAGCTAAAGGGTTTTCTCTATCTAAATGAAGTCTGACAGGGGAATTTATCTTTCCTAATTTAGTATTGCTGTTTTCTACTTGTTGTGGACTTGAGAAAAAGCTTCTTGCTTTTGGTCGATCAGCTTCAATGGCCAAATCGCCTTTTTGAGCTACTTTTAGAGTCGGCAATGCAAAGGGCAATGGTTCTTTAATTAATGGTGTAGTATGCTGATGGTTATTAAATGCTTTGGTTTCTCTGACGCATTCTAGCGTTTTAGAGTCAGCTAGCTTATATGTGTCTTTTTCTAGGTAAGGAAAGTCGAGTTTTCGTTTGCGTTTGCTGATAATTCTTTCAAATGAAAATTGTTTTCCAATGGGGTAGTAATTTTCAGGTTCAACTTTGTGGTACAGCTGAATCGGCGGTTGTTTAAATTGCCCTTTTCTAATAGAGCTTTTTCCTTTAGTTTTAAATGTGTCTTTATATTCGAACGAAGTTGACAAATGAAGGTCGTCAGTGATACAGTTTCAACTTTTACATGGATTAAATGTTAATTGACGTTTGCTTACTTTTTTTGAGAACGTGAACTTTCGTATGTTTCAATCCATTGTACCGGAGTTGTTTTTTGGCTTAGTTTAGCGATAATATCGATAGGAATTTGAGCGTTGTTTTTGAAGCGGATACAACTTTTACCCATGTCAGGTTTTTTGTTTAGTGCTTTTGTGTATTCTTCTTGAAACCATTTCAATAATTCAGCATTTGCATATAATCCCATATGATAAAGCCCTATAAAGTTTTTTTGCACACCGATATTTATAAAGGGGAGAGGTAGTTTATTGTTGCAATGATATCCAGGTGGATAAATAGAGTGAGGGATTACGAAGCCAATCATGCCGTAGTTTATGCATTCTTGAAAACCTTGAGGAATATTATTTTTAATTGTTTGATATAATAAAGTAAAATTCTCTTTTTGACTTTCGGGAACTTGACTCAGATAGCCTTTTACAGTATCAGCATTAATTTTCATCTTCAAATTAAGAATTAGTTCACAAGGGGATTATATGAAATACATCATCAAATTATAAAAAGCAAATGGCATATTTATTCCGTGATGCTTTTTTCTTTTCCTGAAGTATATTTGATGACGAGTATTGCTACAATTACTGTCATGTAATACTGTCCAAAGACGATTAGAAGCACTGAAAATGTTCTAGCCATAGGACTGAGAGGGGTAATATCTCCATATCCAATGGTTGTCAATGTTATAAAGCTATAAAAATATATATCTTGAAATTTGTTGAATCCATCATTAAGTCCCGAAAAAGATCCGGGTTCCACAATTTCAATTAGTGAAAAAATAAAGCTCCCTATTGTTCCGAAGAGGAAATATCCACAAAATGATATGACGATAACCTCCATTGAAATCTTGCTTGCGCGATAAATCTCTCTGTAGAGCAAGAAGGCTATGAAGGTGAAAAATATGAAAAGAACAGAGTAGAGGATTATATAGGAGGTTTTTGAAAGGGATGTTTCGACGCTAGGATCTACTTCCTTGAGAGATAAGAAAATAAAGAAAATGAATATTGCTAAACAGAAAATCAGCAATATGGACCTTAAGCCTTTTTTGCTTTTATTGATAAGGTTGATGCTTGCAAGCATTAATGTAATAGTAGCGGCAGCCACCATAATATTGCTTGTCAACAAGTCTTTAGGATGAATGACAATGAAGTTCAATATCAATGCTAGCGTAAGCAACGCAAATCTGTAGTTGTGAAGAAATTCGTAAAAGCTTTTTTTATTCAGTACCATGTCAATCATTGTTCGAACAGTACTAAAACTTATAAATCAATTAATAGTTTGATAGGCTTTGGTTTAGAAAATCAGCAAGCCGATAATTCCGCAGACAAGGATATTTATCAAAGGATGAACCTTGAATTTAGCGCTGACAATGAAGCTGGCAATTGTAATAGCAATGGCAATGAAGTCGGGAGTTTTGTCGATGATGAGCGTATTTTGAGCAATGATAATGCCCGCAAATAAAATCAAGGCTATTGTAATAGGTTTGACACCATAGAAAAAAGCGATTTTCAGGGGATTGTTCTTTAGCTTAGAAAGGATTTTTGCCAAGGCAATAATGATGATAATTGAGGGAGCAGCCAAACCTGCTGTGGCTATGATAGCTCCCGGAATTCCTCCAACTTGAACGCCTATATAAGTGGCGCAGTTTACCGAAATTGCTCCTGGGGTCATTTGAGATATAGATACTATGTTCATGAACTGCTCGGTGCTCATCCAATCGTTAGCGAGCATTTCATGCTCTATAAGTGGAAGCATAGCCAAGCCGCCTCCAAAGCTGAATAGGCCGATCTTAAAAAAAGTGTAGAATAATTTAATGTAAATCATTATTTGATATGCTTTCTAAGTGAGGGAATGAAAAGTTGAACAAGAATGGAGGTTGCTCCGCCAATAATAATCAAGTAAATAGGGTTGACATTGATAGCTACTAATAGAACTAATGAAGCTGCGAATATGAGTACTTGGGGAGCGTTTTTAATGCCGCTTTTTAGCATTCCATATACAGAGTAGCCAATCATGGCAACAACAGCGCATCTTATGCCTTTGAAAGCATTTTGAAGCAACTGGCTCTCAAAGTGCGAAGAGAATATCAGAGCGATAGTTGTTATGATTATCAATGATGGAGTAATTACACCTGCTGTGGCTGTGACTGCGCCTGTTTTGCCTTTGATCCGATAGCCGATAAATGTAGCCGCGTTTATGGCAATAGTTCCGGGAGTCATTTGAGATATGGAAATGATTTCAAGCATATCTTCTTTGGTTAGCCATTTTTTTTTGTTCACCAAAAGATCTTCAAGCAAAGGTATCATGGCATACCCGCCGCCAATAGTCATGGCTCCTAGTTTAAAAAAAGAAATAAATAAGTCGATGAGTTTTTTCATTTCAAATCATTTTTTTCGAATAAAGAACGCCCGGGATCTTTGCTTATATATGTTTATGATTTAATAAATGTTAAAAAACTGTATTGGAAAGAATAGTACTAATGGGGGAAAATGGTTTAGGCAAGGATTAAACCTTGCCTAAGTATTTTTAATGAAGCTTTTTGATGATTTCTTCTATTGTGATTCCTTCAGCTTCTGCTTTGAAGTTTCTTAATAATCTGTGTCTTAACGTCGGAATCGATACGGCTCGAACATCTTCAATGTCAGGAGCGTATTTGCCTGAAAGCAAAGCGTGGCATTTAGCCGCAATGATCAAGCTTTGCGATGCGCGAGGTCCTGCTCCCCATTCGATGTATTTTGAGGTATAGTCATGCACATGAATGCTTTTAGGTCGAGTCTTATTCACAAGCTTCACTGCGTATTCAATGACATTGTCAGCTACAGGAACTCTTCGGATCAAGCTTTGGAAAGCTATTATCTCATCTTTGGAAATGACTTTCGAAACTTTTTTCTCTTCGCCGGAAGTAGTTGATTTGACTATCTCCACTTCTTGCTCATAACTTGGGTAGTCCAAAAGGATATTGAACATGAAGCGGTCAAGTTGGGCTTCTGGTAAAGGATAAGTACCCTCTTGCTCTATTGGGTTTTGTGTCGCTAGGACGAAAAAAGGTTGATCCAACTTGAAATGTTGACCTGCGATTGTTACCGAATGCTCTTGCATGGCTTCCAATAGTGCCGCTTGGGTTTTTGGAGGAGTTCTGTTGATCTCATCGGCAAGCACTATGTTTGCGAAAATAGGACCTTTGACAAATTTGAAATTTCTGTCTTTGTCCAAGGTTTCTGCTCCTAAAATGTCCGAAGGCATCAGGTCTGGCGTGAACTGAATTCTATTGAAGCTAAGGTCCAACACTTCGGAAATCGTTTTGATTAGTAGTGTTTTGGCCAATCCCGGAACACCTACAAGCAGGCTGTGCGAACGGCAAAAAATAGAAGTGATCAGCTCTTTTACGACTTCTTCCTGTCCGATGACAACCTTGGAGATTTCACTGGATAGCTTTTTATATACATCATGCAAATGGTCAGCGGCTTCCACATCCGAGTTGAATGATTTCATAGGTATAGATTTTTATTACAATGTGTGATGAATGCCATAGAATGGCTTTCAAACTCAAATTTCAATCGCTACTTCATTGATACTTCTACTTGAATTTATCCATTGTTTGATTTGCGATAGAATTTATTGAGTTTACATTACATAATATGTTCAAATAATGATTAAACAAAAAGAAATGAGGGATCTTTTTCAGGTAATTTTATCAAAAACGCTTCCAATGAAACTTATTTTATTATAAAAACAAAGAGCTCTCCAATTTACGCATTGGAGAGCTCTTGAATTATTAGGTTTATTTGCTGTTTATAAGCTTATGTCACAGTTGTCATAATCAGGAACAATTTCGATGAAAACGTCCTCTTTGGCTTTTTTAAACCACTTTTCAAGCGCTTCGGCATTTTTAGAATCTAGCGTCGCTTGCTGTATTTTCAAATAATCATCCCTAAGGTTGGCAATATGCGGCTTGAGTTTATTTTTATAGTAAATAATTCTCATGGCTTGCGTGCCGTCAGGCATTTTATACATTACAGGCTTGGATACAGAACCAATTGTCATAGTGTCTATGCTGAAGAAAATCTCAGGGTCAAGATTTTCCACTGATACTAGAGATCCGCCAACAGGATCGCTGAAATATCCACCAGCACCTGCCGTTTGTTGATCGTCAGAGTGTTCTTTAGCCGCTTTGTCAAAACTAACCGAGTCGGTAACTATTTCAGTTCTTAAACTGTCCAAGAATTTAGCCGCATTATTGTAATCATTTGCTTCATAAAGCGGCTTAATTAGGATATGCCTAGCATGGAATTCGTTTCCTCGTCTTTCTAGAAGTTGAATCAAGTGATAACCAAAGTCGGAACGTATAGGGTCGGAAACTTCTCCTTCATCCATAGTCATTGCCGCTCCTTCAAATTCCGGAACGAGCTCACCTCTTTTTCTAAAGCCTAAATCACCACCTGACCTAGCAGAACCTGGGTCTTGAGAATACAATCTAGCCAACTGCTCAAATGATTCGCCAGCCTCGATTCTTTTCTTCAAGTCGTAAAGCTTTTGCTCTACAATTTGGACTTGCTTTTCGTTATAGTCAGGCTTTTTCACAATTTGTCCCACTTCAACCTCAGTAGAGTAATACGGCAAACTGTCTCTAGGTATATTCTTGAAATATTTTCTGATTTCCGCTGGCGTAACAGTGATTCCACCTGTTATCTCGCCTTGCATCGTTTGAATGACCAATTGTTCGTGAACTTGATCTCTAAGCTCCTCTTTAAATTCATTGATGCTTTTTCCGTAGTATTCTTCGATTTTTTCTTCAGAACCGATCTGAGCTACAAAGTAACCCATTCTTCTGTCTAATTCGCCAGTAACTTGAGCGTCGTCAACTACGATTGAGTCAATTTCAGCTTTTACATACATTACTTTATTGATGACCAATCTTTGTAGAATTTGGCATTTAGTCTGTTGGTTGGCGATTTGTCCGCTGCTCACAAAGTCTTGGTATAGAGCCATAACTTCTGATTCGAGGATAATCTGATCATCTACCTTCGCTATAATCCTGTCGGCTACCAGTTGGTCGTCAGACTGGGCGTTAGTAGGGAAATACATGCCTACGCAAATAAGCAGGGCTACGAATATTCTAGAAAATTTCAAATTCATTGTTCTTAATGGCTCTGTTGTAAATTTCTTCTTCCAGATTGCTAATTAGTTGCACCTTTCTCTTGTTGAGGATGATCTTTCTTATTTGATCCTCCACTAATAGCAACGGAGCTATCTGGTCAGTTATTTTATATTCTTTGATTCTGATGAAAAAAATAAATTCATCATTAGATGTTTCCACAAATGTATGCTTTTTTAGGAAATCCACCATGTTTGGCAAGCTTTCCCATGGAGTGTTTTTAACTAACTCAGTAAAATCAATCCAATTTTCGTCTAATGAATAGTTTGTCGCATTAAGGAAACAATAGTTTTTTATGTCTTTTCGATCGTCTTCTTTATTAGACTTTAAGTCTTTTCTAAATTTTTTAAGACTGGGAGCGTCTTTGGGCAATTGCACCAAGTCAGCTTTTACGATGTTTCTATTGAGTTGGAAATTGTCTTTGTTTTGCTCGTAATATTTTTGAACTTCTTCATCTGAAACTTGCGTGTTGAGGTGCATTCGGGAGTATTTTTTTTCATACTCATGCACTAGCAATGCGAATTTGTAATCTTGAAGCTTTTTTTCCAACTCAACTTTGTCTATTCCAACATTGCTTTCCGCTTCGCGCATCATGAGTTGTCTTCGAATCCAAGTATGAATAAATTTATCCAAAATCATCAGGCTGTCTTCGCTTCCTGTTGTCGAGTTCATGATAGTCGATAGCTCTTCTTCGTAAAGATATTTGTCATAAACTCTCGCAAGAGGCTTTTGGCTTGAAAGATTCGCTTCCTTCGAATTGCTTTTGAATTCAACAAATTCGCATGAAGTAAGCATGCCTCCCAATAGGAAGGCAATAGAAAGTTTAAAAGCCGTATTTACTATAAATTTCATTTAAACTGCTATGGTTAATGATGACTGGGTATTGATTGCTCAATTCTTCAATCCAGTTTTTCTCAAGGTGGTTCTGATAATCAACGATGACTTTCCCTTTTATCTTATCAAGAGCTTGCACAGATGAAGGTGAATATTCGTTAATTTTAATGATGTATACTCTATCAGAGCTAGCATGTTGATAAATACCTTCTTTTAACTCGATCGAATCCCACCAGCTAGCCTCGCTTTTGGCGAATGAGCCAGATGTCGCAGTCCAATCTGTAATAGACAAGTTTTTAAGGGATTCGTTTAATTGGGCTTTAGTGGAGTCGAACGCCAGCCCTTTTTCTACTTGAGCTTTGATTTTTTCTAATGTCAAGCTATCAGTCGCTGTGTATACTTCAGCGTTTACTATTTCTCCAGTTTGATATTTGTCAGCGTTCGTTTGATAAAATGACTCTAAACCGACAGTGTCTTTTAGAGCTTTGTTCCAAACTTTTTCTTCCATCAGGCTAAATAGCAAGATGCCGTCATGATATTCTTGAAGCAAGTATTTATAGTCTTCATGCTTGTCTGAAAGGTGGCTTTTCTCATAGCTGAATAGTTTCTCCTTAAGGAAATCCTCATAATATTCAGTGGCTATTTTTTTCTGGGAAAACCCTGAAGCTTTATTGTTCTTAAGATAATCAAGGTAATCTTGATATGTGCTAACTTCTCCATTGATGCTGAATAATGATGCGGCAAGAAGTTGTTGGTTTTGAACGGAATTAGAAAGAGCTTCAAAAGACCCTCTGGTATTTTCATCAGAGGCTAAAACAGTAAGTTTATTTTCTTCTTCTCTTAAATTGTTGTCTTTGGCTAGTTTATCGACAAGGATTTTCTCATTGACTTTGGCTCTGGAAGCATGTCTTACATTTGCCATGATTTTGCTTTCCATCTCTTCATAGCTTGGAAGTTCTTTTTTCCCATCCAGTTTTAAAATATGCCATCCGTACTTGGATTTGATGGGCTCGGATATTTGGCCAACTTCAGTCATGCGGAATGCTTCGTTTTCAAACTCTTCCACCATCTCACCAGATCCAAACCAAGGCAATTCACCTCCACGGTTTTTAGTTCCTCGATCTTCAGAAAATAGCTCACAGAGCTCATTCCAGTCGTCGCCACTTTCAAGAAGATTGTATATTTGATAGATTTTATCATAAGCCAATGCTAATTCTCCTTCTTTCAAGTGCTCAGGAGTCCTGATCATAATATGGGAAGCTTTTACTCTGCCTCTTGCCGGACGTTTGTCATTGACTTTGATAATATGATAACCGAATTTGGTTCTGACAGGCTTGGAGATTTCTCCTTCAGCGGTATTGTATGCCGCTGTTTCAAAAGGGTAGACCATTTTCATGGCAGTGAAATAGCCCAGATTGCCTTTGTTTTGTTTAGCTGAAGGATCTTCAGAATAGATTTCCGCTAAAGTATCAAAGTCCTCTCCATTAAGAGCTCTTTCTCTTAACTCTTCAATTTTTTTCAACACATTTTGCGTATCCATAGAAGAGGCATGTGGCGAAAGCTTTAGTAGAATATGTGAAGCATTTACCTCTTTCAATGTTCTTTGGTATGTTTCTTTAGCCAAAGAATCTGTGATTGAACTTATAGAAAGGTAAGGCTCAGCTAACTGTTCTTCGTATGTTTTGAATTCTGTCAGGAATACATTGGTGGTGTCATATCCAAGTTCTTCGGCTGCTTTTATTTTTAATTTGAACTTGGTGAATAGCTCTATGTATTCATCAAGAGATGCCTTGGTCAGCACTGAGTCTTTGATGGATTGATTTTTTTGATACATGTAAAGAAACTCGCCTTTGGTGACTTTTTCGCCACCTACTGTCATAAGTTCTGACTCTGTATCAAGTTTTTTGCTTTGAGTGCCTGTGTTGCTAATGGAGGCACAGGATGAAAAAAATATAGATAAGCTTAATAATGTGCTGCCTAACCGCATAATATTCAGGATTTTGTCCAACATCTCTAATTTCCGGAAAAAGTCATTTCTCCTAAATACAATAATAGCGATTTATCTTTAAAAAAATGAATTTAAAAGCGATTGATTGGATAGCCTAAATGCAATGAATTGTGTTAATTTTTGCAAAATAGAATTAAAAGGAAGGAGAGACTATCAAGGTATTTTTTTGTATAGACGATATGTGGAGAGTTTGGGCTGGGATTCAAACTCGATTCGATCCATGATTTGCTTTACGATTCTAAGACCAAGGCCGCCTTTTCGCTTTTCACGAATGAGTTGATCTATTGATGGAGCCTCATAGTTTTCAATATTGAAGCTGCAACCTGAGGCGTCATGGATTTCGAAGGTAACACTGCTGTTGTCTTTTGCGAATAGAATATTCAAATCCATTTTTTTGCGGCTGTTGCAACCATAAGAATGGATGATGACATTAGCGCAAACCTCATCCACGGCTAATATCACAGGTTCGATAACATTCTCGCTGATATTATGCTCTTGCATGGAGTTTCTTACGAATGACCTTACCTCTCCAAGCTTCTCTTTCTTACAAGGTATCTTGCATTTATATTCCATCAATATGCCTCTTGGCCTCCGCTTTAGTTGAACAAATATTAATGAGCTGATCTAGACCTAGTATGCTGAAAACGTTTTTCACTTTTTCATTAAGAGAAAAAATTATAAACGGTATGTTTTTGTTATTAAGTTCTTCTATATACGACATGAATACGCCTAAACCCGCGGATGAAATATACTCCAAGTGCTCAAGGTTGACCATGATTGCTTTAGGCTCTTCAGGAATAACTTTTTTGAATGCATCGTCAAGATAAATCGATGAGCTAGCATCAACTTCTCCTTTTACAGCGATTATAGCTGTTCCTTCTTCATGTTCTATAGAAATATCTATCATCCCAAATTGTTTATTGAACTTTTTAAAGCGAATTTAAAAGGCAATTTAACTATTTTAATGAAATTTAACCAATATGGCGGTATAATCGTCATCAGGCATTTGCGCTCCGCAAAAGTCATGAACATCCATTACAACATTGTGCAAAATATCTTGAAGATCTTCATTGACATGTTTCTCAAAACTGTCTTTGAGTCTTTCATAGCCAAATTCCTCAGTGTTGTTTTTTGCTTCTGTCAACCCGTCAGTGTACAAGTAAAGCATGTCTCCAGCACTGTAGCTTACAGTATTCACATATACGAAATCTTCGTACATTGAGTTCCGTAAAATTCCAAGTCCCATTCCTTTGCTTTCATAATAACGAGCGCTCTTTTCTTGGGAGTCATAGTATAAGGTTGGGCAATGACCGGCTCTTGAGAAGCTGATGGTATTGCTTTCCGTATCAATTACATAATATGAGGCAGTGATGAACGATGCTCTGTCAAGGCATCGGCTTAATGCTTTGTTGGCATTGTTCATAAAGTCCTTAGGACACATGTCGAGTTGGGCAAGCGATTGAAAAACTCCTTTCATCTCAGCCATATGAAATGCCGCTGATGTTCCTTTACCGGATACATCCCCAATAATCAAAGCCCATTTGTTGTCGGATATTTGGAAAGTGTCATAATAATCTCCTCCAACATCCGCAGCGGCTTTAGAATATGCTTTTATAGTAAGTTTGTCATTGTCGACCAGCTTTGTCGGCAAAAGGCTGTCATGGACTCTTTTGGCGATTTTTAGCTCTTCTTTATATCTTTCGTTTGCGATAGCTTCATGAATCAGTCTGTAGTTTTCCACAGAGATACTAGCTTGATCAGCGAAAGCTTTGACGATATCCAACATTTCACGATTAAAACCATCTGATACATCTTTGATCAGGTAAAGGGTAGCTATATGTTGCTGTTGCATAACTACAGGATATACCAAAAGCGACTTGAAAGTGTGATGGTCGATAGAAGCCATATATCGATTTGGCTTTAACGATGAAGGACTGCTTGAAAATAAATCTTGAATGCCTTCCTTATCGAATTTATTCTGCAAATCTGTGATTTCAGGCGCGTTGATTTCATAGGTGAAGATCTTGTTAAGTGCGCCATCTTCATCATAAGTTTCAATCCAAGCAGCGGCAGCCAAGACTGCCGATACAGAGCTGTCAAGCAGAATATCGTAGATTTCCTCTTCGTTTTTGCCTGCGTTTCTTGTTTGGCTTAACCTGTTGAAATTGACAACCTCGGCTAGTTTTTGCTCGAAAACAGAAGTCGTAGGCAGGTTGAATAGGATTACTAGCAAGGCAAAAAGCGCGTAAATAAAAGTAAATGAAGATAAGGTAACAAGGCCTACATTGCCGAAAATAGTGACATGCATGAATGTTTCGTAATCCGCACCTAAATCAATCATGTAAACGAAGAAATAGAGCTGATAGATAATAATTAAAAGTATCAGCAATATCCCTCTCCATTTTTGTTTGTAATCCAAATAAGCAACCCATTTTAAATTAGCTGACAGTACTAATGCAACAATAAAAAGGGCCGTAATCAATAGATAAAAAATAGGAGAGAACTCTATCCATTTGATAAACACTAAGAATAAGCTTATGAATAAACTGTATTCGAAAAAATACCAAAGCCGTATTAACTTTTTAGTTTTTTGGTAAAGAATAAGCTTTTTCCAGACGATAAAAGTGCTTATCTGGAATATTATAATAAAACCAATATTGGTGTAATATAGAAAGGTCAGGAACAGTTCGTTGTTGGAGAGTATTGAATTGCCCAAGAAGAACATGAATGCTTTAATAAGCAAAGAGGCGACAGTCGATGTGAGACCAGTGACAAATACGCGCCATAGCAAATCTATAATATTGATGCCTTCAACTCTATTGATATTGAATCTGAAGAATAAATAAACAAAGAATATGAAGAAGGCTAGAAAAGCATTAGGCAATTGATCGCTGATGCCGGAGTGGGCGTTTGTCTTATTGCTAAATACGATTAATAAATCAGAGAAAAGCATAGCCATCCAGGCAGTACTGCCCATTATTGCACTGAACCTAATCAAATATTTTTCGGATAGCATAAGCGTTCAATCATCTTAAAAAATCAAAGCAAATCTAGCAAATTTGAGCTCATATTTCGAATATGAATCAAAAATATTCAAAATCTACTCAGATTATTAGGAATATGAAACACAAAAGCCGCTTTTTAGGCGGCTTTTGATATGCAATTATATTTTGGATCTACTGATTATCTTGAGTAGTTAGGCGCTTCTCTTGTGATAGTAACATCATGTGGATGACTTTCCAAGAATCCCGCGCTAGTGATTTTTACAAATTTGGCTTCTTGCAATGCAGGGATTGTTTGCGATCCGCAGTATCCCATACCAGCTTTAAGTCCTCCTTCCAATTGGTAAAGAACTTCTTCTACGCGACCTTTGTAAGGAACTCTTCCTGAGATGCCTTCTGGAACAAGTTTTTTAACGTCGTCTTCAGCATCTTGGAAATATCTATCTTTAGAGCCTTTTTCCATTGCCTCCAAAGATCCCATTCCTCTATACGTTTTGAATTTACGACCTTCGTAAATGATCATCTCGCCAGGAGCTTCTTCCGTACCCGCCAGCATAGAACCGATCATGACAGTATGTGCTCCGCCAGCGATGGCTTTGCAGATATCACCAGAAAATCTAACGCCACCGTCAGCGATTACAGGAACACCTGAACCTTTGATCGCGTCAGCGCACTCCACCACAGCCGAAAGCTGAGGCATTCCAACACCTGCGATTACACGTGTAGTACAGATACTACCTGGCCCTACGCCTACTTTTACCGCGTCAGCTCCTGCATCCACCAAAGCTTTTGCTGCGGCTCCTGTAGCAATATTACCTACAATCACGTCCAAGTCAGGGAATTTCGCTTTTACGCTTTTTAGCGCATCGATAACCCCTTTGGAGTGTCCGTGAGCAGTGTCAACTGAGATTACGTCCACGCCAGCTTTTTTTAGCGCTTCAACTCTCTCCATCAAGTCAGCAGTCACACCTACAGCAGCTCCTACACGCAATCTTCCGAACTCGTCTTTGCTAGCGTTTGGCTTGTCTTTTTTCTTTAGAATGTCTTTGTATGTTACAAGGCCTTTAAGAGTGCTTTCTTCGTCAATGATAGGCAATTTTTCTATTTTATGCTCTTGAAGAATTTCTTCAGCTTCTTCCAAAGTAATGCCTACATGAGATGTGATAAGATTCTCTGTAGTCATTACATCTACTACTGGCAAATTGATGTCTTTAACAAATCTCAAGTCACGATTGGTAACGATACCTTGAAGTTTGTTTGCTTCATTGACAACAGGAATACCTCCAATTTTGTATTCTCTCATCAAGGCTAAGGCATCCTTTACTTTAGAGTCGATTAGTAATGTTACTGGATCGAGGATCATTCCGCTTTGAGACCTTTTTACCTTGCGCACTTGCTTGGCTTGGGCCTCTATGCTCATGTTTTTGTGGATAATTCCAATACCTCCAAGCAATGCCATGGAAATAGCCAATTCGGCTTCGGTAACTGTATCCATAGCGGCGGATACTAATGGCAAATTAAGAGTGATGTTTCTTGTTAGATAAGATTTTGTGCTCGTCTCGCGAGGAAGAACCTCTGAATATGAAGGCACTAATAGCACATCATCGTATGTGAGTGCTTCGAAAAGAAATTTTGAATTGTCCAGTGACATAGCAAATAAAATCTAGGTTTCCTGTTTCTTACTTGCAGGACAAAACTAGTTATATTTTACAGATAATACAATAAAAAATGATCGCTATTAAACAGTAAAATTTTAGAATTCTATAAAAAATATCGTGAATTCTTAGGAAAAGCTGGTTTTTGAGCCAAAATCATTGCTTGATCCCTATTGATAGTAAAAGAAAGCGCGGTGACTTTTGTAAAATCATATTCTTCATTTGGCTTTCATGCCTTTTGCATGCTATCTTTAAATTTTCACTTTCTCTAGGAGTGAATTTAGTCTAATTGAAAATATAATTGTGTTGATATGTTTGTATATGACCATCACTTGAGAGTAAGGTATGCTGAAACCGATCAAATGAGCTATGTGTATTATGGCAATTATGCCATGTACTATGATATTGCTAGAACGGAAGCTTTGAGATCTCTTGGAATAAGCTATAAGGAGTTAGAAGATAATGGAGTTATGCTTCCAGTATTGGAAAATTACTCAAAGTATATCAAGCCTGCCAAATACGACGATGTATTGCTTATCAAAGTTATATTGAAAGAGCTTCCCGGGATCAAAATAAGATTTGAATATGAGCTGTACAGAGAGGAGAATATTTTGATAAACAAAGGTTTTAGTACCTTGGTATTTGTTGATATGGAAACAGGAAGGCCAATGAAAGCTCCTGAGTCTGTAATAGAGAGGTTTATGCAAAATTTCAACGTGGAAGCTTCTGAGGAGGAAAATAATCTTTAAAAATAATCTGCAAATGTTTTGAGATTTAAAAAAGGACTCCTACATTTGCAGTCCCTTAAGAAAACAGAGAGTTGGCAGAGTGGTCGAATGCGGTGGTCTTGAAAACCATTGTACCGCGAGGTACCGGGGGTTCGAATCCCTCACTCTCTACATCTTGAAAATATTTAAAGCCTTATAGACTCAGAGAGTTGGCAGAGTGGTCGAATGCGGTGGTCTTGAAAACCATTGTACCGCGAGGTACCGGGGGTTCGAATCCCTCACTCTCTACACTTGAAATATTATAAGGCTTTGGACCCAGAGAGTTGGCAGAGTGGTCGAATGCGGTGGTCTTGAAAACCATTGTACCGCGAGGTACCGGGGGTTCGAATCCCTCACTCTCTACTTTTTTAAACTATTCATATCTTAAACTTCTAGCAACATTTTCTTAATTCGATTCTCTTTTTCTAATAGAGAGTTATTTATAATATTATCCTTCGCTTTGTCGTTCTTTTTGGAGAATTCTGACAAATCAGATTTTGGACTAAATAGATTAAATAACGAACATTTACACGATCGATGAGAAAGTTAATTGCCGTAATGTTTCTTTGCGTTGTAAGCTTTACAGCGTATTCCTGGGGAACTACGGGACACAGAGTAGTTGGAGAAATCGCTCAAAATCATTTGAGTAAAAAAGCCGAAAAAAGTATTAAGAAAATTCTTGGCGATGAAACACTTGCTGAGATATCAAATTGGATGGATTTTGTGAAATCCGACGATTCGTATGACCACACGCATTGTTGGCACTATGTCAATTTGCCTGATGGAGTGACTTATGAAAATTCTGAGAAAAACCCTTGTGGGGATATAATCAAGGCGATTGACGACCATGTTGAATTATTAAAATCTCCTTCAAGCACTAAAGAAGAAAAAGTATTCGCGTTGAAAGTTTTGACTCACTTGGTTGGAGACTTGCATCAGCCATTGCATGCAGGAAGAAAGGATGACCTTGGAGGAAATAAAGTAAAAGTGAAATGGATGTACAAGTCATCTAATCTGCATAGAGTTTGGGATAGTGGATTGATTGATTTGCAAGGTTACAGCTATACAGAATATTCAAATATTTTAAATCGTATAGGTAAAGAAGATGTTGTGAAACTGCAAAACTCAACACCTTTGGACTGGTTGAATGAAGGTGTGGCTTTAAGAGATCAGATTTATGATTTTGAAGGAGAAAAGCTAGGCTATGAATACAATTATAAAAATATTGGAACAGTAGAAGAGAGGTTGCTTAGTGGCGGAGTCAGGCTTGCAGGCTTGTTGAACAGTATTTTTGAATAATTTATAGAATACAAGGTTAAAAATAAAAAGCGACATTAAGTCGCTTTTTTTATGCTGATGCTTCTATTTCTTCTGGAATAATTGTTTTCTCATCAGAGACTTTGTCGATGACCATTGCTATTGCTCCGTCTCCTGTGACATTGGTCGCTGTGCCGAAGCTGTCCTGTGCGAAGTGTATGGCGATCATTAGTCCGATTTGGTGACTTCCAAAGCCTAACATACTCTCTAATAAACCTAAAGCGGCCATAACCCCACCTCCAGGGATACCAGGCGCGGCGACCATCGTGATACCTAACATTAAAATGAAAGGAAGTATCATGCTGAGTTCTGGAATAGTTCCGCTCATCATCATAATCGCCATAGAAGATATGACAAGTGTTATTGTGTCACCTGCTAGGTGTATTGTTGCGCAAAGAGGGACAACAAAGTCAGCTACATCTTTCTTGATGCCGTTTTTTTCAACTTGTTGAAGAGTGACAGGTATAGTAGCCGCTGAAGATTGTGTGCCTAATGCTGTGAAATAGGCGGGAAGCATATTTCTGAATGAAGTTAATGGATTCTTTCTGCTTAGAGATCCCGCAATTAGGTATTGAATAGCTATATATACAAGCTGTAGCAATATAATAGCTCCATAAATGACAGAGAAGGATGAAATAATATCAACGATTTCACCACTAGCGGCTAGTTTGGCGAAAATTCCTGCGATATGTATTGGAATAAAAGGAATGAGTACATTCTTTACGACCTTGATGATGATTTCTTGAAAATCTTTAGCAACATCCAATAAGGCTTTTCCTTTGATTTGCGCCATGCCAAGACCTAAAATAAATGCTGTGACTAAGGCGGACATTACGCCCATTACAGGATCCATTTGGATATTGAAAAATGGCTCGATTGACTTGCCGTTTTGCTCAGTGAAGTCTACTACGGAAATGAAGTTTGGTAAAATCGCTTTTCCGGCGATGAATGCGAGTATTCCAGCAAATACTGAAGACGCGTAAGCGATTATCGCTGTGATGCCAAGAAGTTTTCCTGCTTTTTTTCCCAAATCGGCAATCCCGGGAGCAACAAAGGCTATAATGATTAATGGGACAATGAAGGCTAGAAAATTGCCAAAAATCCCACTGAATGTGCTTAGCAATCTTACGATCAAATAATAATCGTACATATTGGAAAAATATCCAATTATTGCTCCTGTTGTTATACCCAAAATCAGTTTGGGCAGCAACCCTATCTTTCTCATAAACTTATTTTTTCACTCTGGAATCAGTTTCGTTAATACACTAACGGATTAATTTTCGAAACATTATTTGGTGAAAATAATAAAAGTCAGATTTTTATATTTTTAGAAGGTCTTTGTTGTGTCGGAAAGTATGAATAGCATCTTAAATCGTAAAAAAACAGAAGCAAACATTCAATGTGTTTGCTTCTAGTTTAAATGAGTTATCGGCCTGAATTTCGTATAAGCCGGGCAAGCTTTTCATTGAAGTTGGCATTGCTGATTAAGTCCTCCAAAGTTATATGCATTCTGTAATTCCATTTATTCTCTGGATTCGCTGGATCATTTATTCTTTCGGATTTTGGATCATCAACTCGCAGACTTTCTTCCATGGCAAATAAGTCTTGAATAGGGAATATTGCCCACATTGCAGGGCTATATAAGTGCTGTTCGTTTATTTGCGTTGCGATGTCTATATCGCAGTATTCAGGTGCGATGCCGTGTCTTCCAAGTTCAGCATTGAAATATTGTTGTGTAGTGCCGCGATCTTCTTCCCACCATGCTCTGATCGTTGACATGTCATGAGTGGAAGGAGAAACAACAGAAAGGTAGTCGGCTTCTGAAGGATTAAGAAACTGCCTTGACGGGTCTTTGGGCATTCTTTGGATATTAAGTCCCAATATGCCTAGTTTGGTCATTACGCCAGGGACGCAGGCAGGAACCATCCCTAAATCTTCTCCACACATCATCATATTGCTTGCTTCTTTGAGGGCTGGCAATTTTATCATAGCCTTTTCTTCCCAAAACTCTTCTTGTCTTTTGAAGTAATAATCAACATATAGTTGGTCTATTTTCCATTGCGAAGCTCCATCAAGATATGCAAATGACTCAGTTTTCTGCAATTCAATTCTTGGATGAAAATTGTTCGGGTTGTTCAAGTCTTCAATAAAAAGGATATTGGCTTGAAGCTCATATAGCTTGAATTTAAGCTTTTCAAGCAATGCGGCTTTTTCTATGTTTGCCTCTGAAATCTTTGAAAAATAGCTTTCTATTCTTCTTTGCGTATTGAATTCGTCTCTAAAACCGTAAAATCCATTATCGTAAGAGTGAAGGAATGTTCTGATGATATGTCCTTTTTCTCTACCGAACTTAGAAGATAAAATTTCATCATTGATGAATGGCTTGCAAAACCTGTCTTTGTCGAATGGGATTCCTCTGTGCGCAAATTCTTCAATGTGTATTGGTATCGCAGGGTTGAAGTAGCCTAGAAGCCCTTGAACAGCGTGTTCAGGTATTTGCCAAATTCTAAAGAAACCAAGAATGTGGTCCATTCTGAAGGCTTTGAAGAATACTTCCATCATTTTTAACCGGTCTCTCCACCATTGGAAATTATCTTTGGCCATTACTGCCCAGTTGTATGTTGGGAATTCCCAATTTTGACCGCCAGTGGCAAAAGCGTCAGGTGGCGCTCCTGCTTGCCCATCCATATGATATAGGTGTGGCGATGTCCATGCATCCACGCTATTTCTGCAAATTCCAATAGGAATATCTCCTTTAAGAATGACTTTTTTGGACTTGGCGTATTTTGAGACTTCGGATAATTGCTTGTATAAGTGGTATTGGACAAAGTAATACAAAGCTACATGATCATGATGCGGCTCTTCAGGCGAGGTGATTTTTTCAAGTTTTTCCTCTGTGAATTTTGAAAACTCACCCCATGAGGAAAAGTCAGAATTTTGATAAAGATCTCTTAAGTAGCAGAATGCGGCGTAAGGCTTGAGCCAGAATTTATTTTCTTGGAAAAATATCTTAAACTCTTCGTCTTTAGCGAATTCATCTTTTTTTTCTTTGAATATTTGTCGAAGAAAACGCCATTTGAGTTTCATTACATCATTGTACTGAACGGTTTTTTCATTATTGAGAATGACTCCTTTTTCTTCAATAATCTTTTGAGTGAGAGGAGAGCTTAGTTTGCCTATAGCTGCTAGATTAATATAAATAGGATGCAAGGCAAAAACTGAAATAGCAGAGTATGGATATGCGTCTCTCCAGCTATGATCGGCAATTGTATCATTAATAGGTAAAATCTGGATCAGGTTTATTTCCAAGGAGTGAGCCCAATCGATGATTTTCTTAAGGTCAAGAAACTCACCTATGCCTACGCTATCTTCGCTTTTTAAAGAAAATACTGGAATGGCTACACCTACGCCTTTCCATTTGCCATTGTGTCTGAATTTATCATCATTGCAAATGACTGAGCTTTTATTTGGTTGGTCGATAGAAATGCTTCGATTGTAACCTGATTCCCATTCTTTGACCTTGCCGGTCTTGGAGTTTAGAATGACATATTTGTATTCAATAGAATTTACATTTTTTGGCAAGTTTATTTCGGCTTTCCATACAGGAGCTTTTGATCCATCCATTTGAAACAAGCCAGCTTCTTGCCAGTTGCCTAATATCTTATGATCGCCTGAAATGGCAATGACTTCGTCTTGATTAAGCTTTATTTCATAAAGATTGAAAATGATTTTAGCACCTTTTCCTTTGGTTTGGTTTTTAGGCTTTTTTCTTTTTTTTGCGGGGAATAACACTTCTGAAAAAGCAGAACTGAAAAATACTTGATCAGGGTCTTCAGCGCTTCTCCAATGGTCATTGATTTGAATGTTTTCATGCTCCATTAACTGAGAAGCTGCAATTGATCTGAATCCGCCTCCTTCTATCGTGAATGAATCGTTTTCTTCATTGTGAATGATATATCTGTAGTTGAATGGAGTATTTCTGTCGAAGTCTTTTTCATTGAGCTCCAATATCCAGTCTTTGCCATTATCAGTGCTTAGTGGGTAGCGTATGGCATTTTCAAGAGAGTCAAAATTTTCAGTAGCAAGCAGTTGAAGATTCTCTCCCCATTGCGTATGGTAATTTATATTAAAGGTCAGTCTCATTTCTTTAAAAGTTAACTTAGCAGAAGTAGATAGTGGTTATTGCTAGTCATTAAATGCCTTGAGAGCTATCATTGTTCATTAATAATGGAACAGAATGATCAGGGCATGTTAAATAGAATGAAAAAATAAATGCCGTGATCTGTTAGTGAGCACGGCATAGTCAAATTATTACTTAGTAATTTTTTGTTGCCATTTCCATGCGGAAAGCATCATTTCGTCAAGTTCCTTTTCGGATTTCCATCCAAGTTCCTCATTTGCAAAGGATGTGTCAGCGTAGACTTTTTCGATATCTCCTTCTCTTCTGGCTACAATTTTATAGTTAAGCTTTACGCCAGATACTTTTTCAAAAGAATTGATCGCTTCAAGCACCGAAGTGCCTTTGCCTGTTCCTAGATTGAAAAACTCAAAGCTGGATTTGTTTTTGCCTTCCATTAGTCTTTTGACAGCAACAATATGCGCTTTTGCCAAATCTACGACATGTATATAATCTCTTATGCAAGTTCCGTCAGGAGTATTGTAGTCATCTCCGAATACACTAAGTTGCTCTCTGATGCCCGCTGCCGTTTGAGTGATGAAAGGCACTAAATTAGCCGGAACACCCAATGGCAATTCGCCAATAAGCGCTGATTCATGCGCTCCAATCGGGTTGAAGTATCTCAAGGCGATGGTTTGATAGAAATTATCGGACTTGGCAGTGTCTTTAAGAATTTCTTCATCAATTTGCTTTGTGTTTCCATAAGGGGAAACGGCAGGCTTGACAGGAGCTTTTTCGGTTACTGGAAGCTCGTCAGGTTCGCCATAAACTGTGCATGAAGATGAAAATACGATATTTGGAATATTGTGTTTTTTCATTCCTTTCATCAAGTTGATGAGAGAAATAATATTGTTCTTATAGTAAAGCAAAGGTTTTTCCACTGACTCTCCAACAGCTTTTGATGCTGCGAAGTGTATGATGGCTTGTATCTCTTGATGTTTGATGAAAAATTCTTCCAACTTATCTTCTTCACAAATATCAAATTTTTCAAAGGCAGGCTTTGTGCCTGTTATTTGTTCTATTCTGTCGATAACATCAGCGTGCGAATTTGAAAGATTGTCGATTATTACAACTTCAAATCCTTGATTTATCAACTCAACTGCAGTGTGCGATCCTATGTAGCCGGCTCCACCTGTTACTAATATTTTACCCTTTTTATCCATTTAAAAAAGTAGTTTGGTTAAATATCATTAAAAAAGATTCCTTCTGCAATTTAGCTAATTCACAAATGAATGTAATCTGGCAGCTTGATTTTAATTATCCACAACTGCAAATTTTATCCACATCATTTTTGTGGATAACTACTGTGTAATAGGCTTGGTATTCATGATTTTTAAAATTTCAATCTTCAAGAACGGCCTTTATCCACTGAATATCAACTTGTCCACAGTTATGATGTGAATAACTTCTGTTTATTCAACACACTTGTGCACATTAATACCCAAACATTTCTCTCATGACGAATTCGTCCTCCCTGTCAGAAGGAATGATTTCAAGGACGTTGGCAAGCGTAAGCAGAATGAGTTTCTTGGAGGCTAAGTATTTTGAAAGTTTGGCGATTTTTCTGAAAATAGAGACCGTGATTTTTCCATGAGCTTCCAAGTATTCCATTAAGAGCTTTTCTGTCTCTCCGAAATGAAACTGAATGTTGAGTCCGCGTCTTTGTCTTCTGAGAATTTCACGAACTTCTTTGCTTGCTTGTATGCTTTTGTCTTCTGAGCGAATATAGGCTGTTCCAATCTTTGAGAGAGGCTTTTCTCTGACGATATAAGGTTTTCGATGACCTTGCTCTATTTCATAGCACACGACTTCTTTGCCTGCGCCTACATGTACTTTTTCAAGCTTGTACTTTACAGCGGGTTTGATCATGGTTTGTATGAACTTGTTGAGCTCGAAGATATCACCGTCAGCGTATTTTAATCCATGGATGTCTCCATTGTCATCCACGCCTAAAAATAATCGACCTCCTCCGCTATTGGCAAAGGCTACAATTTCTTTGATGATTTTTTCGGGATGATTGACTTTTCGCTTGAATTCGGTGTGTTGTCCTTCTCCGTATTGCACGTGATGTTGTAGAGTGGCGTAATCCATAGTTCAGTAGTTTAAATTATGAATGTAGAGGACGAAAGATTTGCTTATAGCTTATTTTATAAATTGCCAATTTGGCAGTTCATGATTATCAATAAACTTTTCGCAATGGGAAGCTATGCTTCCTGATTTATACTAATCAAAATTTATACGATTTTATAAAATTAAGATTTGAAAATAAAAAATCATCGCTAAAAAATATTGGAATCAAGGATTATTTTTTCTGAATATGTCAAAAAAATAGGCCGTCAATCTGACGGCCTATCCTTTAATGTATGTTTTAAGCTTTGGCTAAATTATGCCTTGGCTTTTTCATTTCTCTTATCTAAGTCAATTACAACTGGCGTTGCAATGAAAATAGATGAGTAAGTACCTACAAGAATACCAATCAACATAGCGAATGAGAAACCTCTCAATACTTCACCTCCGAATAGGAACAACACCAATACTACGATAAATGTAGTGAATGAAGTGATGATCGTACGCGAGATTGTATTGTTGATCGCTTTGTTGAATACGCTTTCTTTGTCCGCTGTAGCGCTAGAGTTTTTAAGTTCCTCTCTGATTCTGTCAAATACAACTACAGTATCATTGATCGAGTAACCAACAATAGTCAATACCGCGGCAACGAATACTTGGTCAACTTCAAAAGCGAACCCAGCAAGTCTTGCGATAGCGAAAGCAGAGATTACAAACAAGATATCGTGAGCCAAAGCTACAATAGCTCCAGCAGAATATTGCCATTTGCGGAATCTTAGCAAGATATACAAGAAGATCGCGATCAATGCGAAGAATCCAGCTTCAAGCGAAGTGCTCTTAATATCATCGGCGATTGTCGCTCCTACTTTAGAAGAAGAGATGATTGTGAATTGATCTTTGCCTAGCTTTGTATCATCAGCTTGGAATTTCTCTCCAGTTGCATTTTGGATACCCAAGATCAACTTTCCTTTTACAGCTTCATCAGCAGAATCAGATTCGTCGTTGATCATGTAACTAGTTGTTATCTTAAGTACGTTGTTAGCACCGAATGTTTTAACTTCCGTTCCTTTGCTGAATTCTTTAGTCAAAGCAATTTTCAAATCAGAAGCAGGGTAAGCTTGGTCGAATTTAACTACATATGAACGACCACCAGTGAAGTCAACGCCTAGATTCAAACCACCTTCATAAGCTACTAATCCGCCACCAATAATGATCACAGCTGCAGAGAAGATATAAGCTTTAGTTCTTCTACCCAAGAAGTTGATATTTGCATTTACCAAGAAGTTCTTAGACCAAGGCATAGAAACAGGTAGTTTGCTAGCATCGCCTTTCTTAGTCATAGCGTCTACGATCACTCTAGTGATGAATACAGCAGAGAAGAAAGATGAAGCGATACCAATCATCAAAGTGATTGCAAAACCTTTTACAGGTCCTTGTCCAAGTGTGTAAAGAATAGCACCTACTAGGAATGTAGTCACATTGGCATCAATGATAGAGCTAAATGCTTTGTCATAACCAGCTTCAATTGCTTTCTTAAGCCCTGCGCCATTTCGAAGTTCTTCCCTGATACGCTCAAAGATAAGCACATTGGCGTCAATAGACATACCGATGGTAAGTACGATACCCGCGATACCCGGCAAGGTAAGTGCAGCGTTCAACTGGGCAAGAATACCTAAGATAAAGAAGATGTTGAATACCAAAGCGATGTTTGCAACTAGACCGCCTTTAGCATAGTAAGCAAGCATGAATACAACTACCAATCCTAGACCTAGGAATACAGAGATGATACCTTGTTGCTGAGCTTCTTTACCTAAAGTTGGGCCTATGATAGCTTCTTCAACAATTCTAGTAGGAGCAGGAAGAGAACCTGACTTCAAGATGTTGGCAAGGTCTTTTGCTTCTTCGATAGTGAAGTTACCTGATATTTGAGAAGAACCGTTAGGGATTTCTCCGTTTACAACTGGCGCGGAGTACACATAGTCATCAAGAACGATAGCGATTCTTCTGTTGATGTTTTCTCCAGTGATTTTTCTCCACTTTTTAGCGCCAACAGCGTTCATTTGCATGCTTACTGCAGGAGCTCCAGTTTGGTCAAAGTCATTATTAGCTCTTGTGATTACATCACCGCCAAGAGGAGCTTTGCCATTTCTACCAACTTTGATAGCGTAAAGGTTAAGGATTTCATCGCCATTGTCCAAAGTTGAAGGCTTAACTTCCCAAAGGAATTTAAGGTTTTTAGGCAAAAGCGTTTTGATATCGCTACGGTTAAGAATTCTATTGATTTTACTAGTATCCTTAACATCGTAAGCAAGTCCGTAAGGTGATTTCAATAAAGCGAAAATTGGAGAAACTTGAGCGTTTAGCGCTGAATCAGCTTCCGTAGCAGTTGCAGTAGTATCTACAGCAGTGCTGTCTCCTCCAGTCAATGCAGCCAAGTCATTGGCATTTGAAGTAACTGTGCCAGATGTTTCGCTGCCTGTTTCTTCAGCTTTGATCGCTTCCATTTCCAATTCGCTTACAAGCTTTTCATTAACCGCTTGTAGAGAAGGGAAATACTCTTGAGGCTCATAAACTTCCCAGAACTCAAGCTTTGCAACACCTTGCAATAGTTTTCTAACACGCTCAGGGTTGTCAACGCCAGGAAGCTCGATTTGAATTCTACCTGTTCCTTGGAGTCTTTGAATGTTTGGTTGAGTAGTACCGAATCTATCAATACGAGTTCTCAAGATATTGAAAGCTCTCTCGATCGAATCGTCGATTTCAGTGTTGATGAATTTCAGTACTTCTGCGTCAGAAGAGTTGAAAGATACTTTTCCTTTGTTAGAAGAAGTAGCGAAGATAGAGCTAAGCTTTTCACCCGGAGCTACATCTTCCCAAGCAGAATAGAAAAGGTCGATGAATGGCTTCTGGCTATTCTTTTGCATTTCTTTCGCTTCTGCGATAGCTTTCTTGAATTTTGGATCTTGGTTGTTTCCGCTTAAGCCTTCAATGATGGCTGATGGAGAAACTTCCAAAGTCACGTGCATACCGCCTTGAAGGTCAAGACCAAGACTTAATTCTGTTTCTTTGATTTCTTTCAAAGTGAAGCCGAACATTACCGGTTCGTTCCATACTGAGTCCAAGAACTGCTGTTTCTTGGCGAAATTGACTGTGCCGCTTTGCTCAGTCGCATAAGTTGTTGCTTG
Source organism: Aureibacter tunicatorum (assembly GCF_036492635.1). Classification (GTDB taxonomy): domain Bacteria; phylum Bacteroidota; class Bacteroidia; order Cytophagales; family Cyclobacteriaceae; genus Aureibacter; species Aureibacter tunicatorum. The sequence goes on along the minus strand of NZ_AP025305.1, from coordinate 4,149,651 downwards.
CTGTTGCACATTGTTTGACACCCATGTGAATGACAAATAGTACAGGCAAAGCGCAGTGATGATGACTGTAAGAGCTACAATCGCACCTTTGTTACGCATTGTTAATAAAAATTTAGGTTAGTAATAATATTTCCGAATAAAATATAGTTTTGCTCGCTTATGAGCTTGTCAAAAGCATGGTGCGAGCTGAAGAAAAGATTACAAATCAAGGGGCATTGGCTGCAATTTGATGCTCTAACAACGCTGTCAGATAAGTTCTGCTTATTTGCAATGGCAGAAGCAATTGCTTCTTGAAAAAAATATGCACAAATTCCAATTCAATGGATTTGTTGAAGAAATGATTGGGAAGCCAGTTGGCTTCAAGGTTTTGTTGTGGTTGCACCGAGAAAAAAGCCTGAGATATTACCAGCTTTTTATCAGTGGCATTGTCTTCTTGATCGGCTTTATTTTCCGCTTCGCTATCAAAGGAAGTACGATTCTCAGAAAAATGGAAACCGTAAGATGAAAGACTCATACCCGTGGCAATTTGCCCCAATATCAGTATCAACAAGAAACTCAGAGCTCCTATTTTACTGAAAAGCGATATGTCCTTCTTTTTTCTCAAATGTTTTCCTAATTAATCAAGGGCAAAGATATCATAAGTCTATTCCATTTCAAAATTTATAGAGTAAAGTATAATGCTGAAAAAGCGGGTGTTATGGTGATAATTAACTAAAACATGTAATAATCCTTGTGATTGAAAGCATATTTTCTTTTTTCCGAAACATCAAGTTCTTAATTCTCGAAAATAGATAACATGAACATAAAACATAAATTAAGTGTAAACCCGAATACGAAGTTCATTTTTTCAACTTCGGGAAGCGCTTCTTCAATTGAAGCAAAAAACAATACCTTGAATGAGTTGAAGTTGAATCTAGCTTATTTTACTTTTCCTGATTTTATAGACGCGCCAACTTATGCAGGCTTATTGAGGTCGCCTATATGCAAAGCTGGTGCGGTGACAGGAAAGAATGGCTTGAAGACGAAAATAATCAATGAGCTTGATTGGGTGGAACCATTAGCTAAAAAGACTAAAGCAGTAAATACAGTTATTAACGATAATGGAAAATTAAAGGGATACAATACTGATTATTACGGATTGAAGGTTGCTTTGGAAGAGCATATAGATAAATCTGAAATTCGAGTTAAGAAAGCTGTTGTATATGGAAATGGAGGAGTTTCTGGAGTCGCTTATCATGTATTGAAACACTTGGGTATTGATGTTGTGATTACTGGACGAAATATAGAAAATGTTCAGGCAAAAAAAACTGAGCTTGGGATAGTGGATGGTTTTGATGTTGATGAAGGTTTTGACTTGTTGGTTGATGCAACTCCTGTGTCTTCAGAGAAAGATTTTTTGAAAATAGCTTTAGGCTTGGATACTTTATTGAAGAGTTGCAAAATGGTGTTTTGTCATAATATGCCTGAAAAAGATAACAAGCATAATTACTTGAAAGAGTATTGTGAAAGACATGGCAAACACTTTATCGAAGGGAGGGAAATGTACATTCCCCAAATTGTCAAACAGTATCATTTGATGTTTGAGGGTATGACGAATGATTTGGGCAGTTCAATAAATGACAATGACATTCTCAAAGAGGTGTTAAGAATGTCATGATATTATTGAAGAGGTTGGCCTCTGATAATAAGCGTTCTTCCTCCGTTGATAATGCTTGTCGTATAAGCGTACAATCCTTTTGAAGCAGGTCCTGTGAACAGTTGACCAGTGCTCATATCAAAAGTTGATAAGCAGCTTTCATTTTGGCATTTTATTTTAAATATAGATTCATCAACACTGGCTGTTGAGGTAGGATCTTGAGGTAGGTAGGAACAGTTTTTTTCAAATGCTCGATAAGTGCTTGCATTGACTTTATAAATAATAATGCCGCGAACTCCTGCAGGCCTACCATCGTTGAAGTGGGTGATTTCAGTGAAGCCTTTATTATGCAGTGAATTGTGATTAATATCTGTTAATGTAATTTCACCATCTACTTCAACATAAGGAACAAAATCCTCATCATTAATCGTGCATGATTGAAGTGTGAAAAAAAGTGTAAATATTGATAAAAGTGTCCTCATCCTATATTTTATTATAATTAACGATTGAATCAGTTAAAAATTGCCAAAAAGGAGCTTTGTAGTGATAAAATATAAGTAAAAAAATATTTATCAAATAAAAAAGAGAGCCAATATGTAGCTCTCTTTAAAATATTTTTAGTTTACGGTATTTTAGGATATGCCGGAAAACTGTTTTAAGAATCGAATATCGTTTTCCGTAAACAGTCTTAAGTCATTGATTTGGTATTTAAGCATCGCCATTCTTTCTATTCCCATACCAAATGCAAACCCAGTGTACTCTTCAGGATCAATGCCAGCGCTTTTAAGAACATTAGGGTCTACCATTCCGCATCCGCCTATTTCTACATAGCCAGTGTATTTGCAGATATTACATCCCTTGCCACCACATATATTGCAACTGATGTCAACTTCTGCGCTTGGCTCGGTAAATGGAAAATAAGATGGTCTTAATCTGATTTTCGTGTCTTTGCCAAAGAACTCTCTTACGAAATGCAATAGCGTTTGCTTAAGGTCTGCGAAGCTTACATTCTTATCAATGTAAAGTCCTTCTACTTGGTGAAACATACAGTGAGCTCTAGCTGAAATCGCTTCGTTTCTGTATACTTTGCCTGGAGAAAGAGTTCTGATAGGCGGTTTTTGGTTTTCCATAATTCTCACTTGAACAGAAGAAGTATGGGTTCTTAGCGCTATGTCAGGATCTTTTTCAATGAAGAAAGTATCTTGCATTTCTCTAGCCGGGTGGTTAGGAGGGAAATTAAGCGCTGTGAAATTATGCCAATCGTCTTCTACTTCAGGCCCCTCTGACAAGTTGAAACCAATTCTTTCGAAGATCTCTATGATTCTTGACTTTACTGTGTTCAAAGGGTGCTCTGAACCAAGAGTGTCAGGAATTGGAGGCAAGGAAAAGTCAATTTCGCTATTTTGCTCAGATCCGTTTGACTGCTCGTCTATTTTGTCAATCAACTCTTGAAAACGCTCTTGAGCTGTGTTTTTGACATCATTGAAGAGTATACCTACATCTTTTCGGATTTCAGGAGCGATATCTTTCATGCCTTTCATCAAGTCGGTGATTACACCTTTTCTACTGATGAATTTTTGGCGGAAATTCTCTAAATCTTCTTGAGTATGTGCTGTATATTCTAATATTTCCTTTTTGAGTTCTTCTACTTTGTCTTTCATAAGATAAAGATCTTAGGCCTGAAGGCCTATTGGCTAATATTTTAATGTAAATGAAGCATATTACAGAATAGTCCAAATGTACTAAATTAGGAGATTTGAAAAAAATAAACGGTCTTGAATATCCTTCTCAAAGTCTTAATCAGATGTAGATGATATTGTTTTGCTATGAGATCAAGTAGTTTTTAGTGCTCTTGAAAAACATTTGTAGCATTTGACAACTTAATGGAGAATGAGATAACGCTAAATTAAGAGGTTATGAGAAAAGTTTCCCTGTTTTTAATTTGCTGTGCTTTGACATTATTCTTTACATCTTGTACTCAAGATAAATCAAAAGGAAGTGCCGAAGCTCAAGTTGATAGTGGCAAGTTGGCTCCAAGTATTCAGACTGAGTCCGGGTGGGTAAACACTTCAAAGAATTGGAAGCTAAGCGATTTTAAAGGGAAAATAGTCTTATTGGATTTCTGGACCTATGGCTGTATCAATTGCCAACATATTATCCCTGATTTGGATAAGCTTGAAAAGAAATTTCCGAATGAATTAGTGATTATAGGAGTGCATTCAGGCAAGTTCTCGACCGAAAAAGAAAACGCGAAGATATTAAGCGCTATTGAGAAATTTGGGATTCATCACCCAGTAGTTAATGATGCGGGATTTAAAGTTTGGAAAGAATATCATGTAAATGCATGGCCGACTGTTGTGTTAATAAATCCTAAAGGAGAGGTTGTTGGGAAATATTCCGGAGAGGGTGTTTATAAAGTAATGGAGCCATATATTCAGAAGTTGGCAAAAGAAGATAAGTCCATTATAGATACTAAGCCCATTGCATTTGATCTTAAGAAAGCGCCTAAGACTATATTAAGGTTTCCGTCAAAAATGATCAAGTCAGCGGATGGAGATGTTTTTATTTCTGATAGCGGGCATAATAGAATATTGTTAATTGACCAAGAAGGGAATATTAAAGAGAAGATCGGCTCAGAGCAAGAAAAATTGACAGATGGAAGCTTTCATTCTGCTTCTTTCAATGAACCTCAGGGCTTGTCATTGATAGGAAACAAGCTTTATGTGGCGGATACGAAAGATAATTCATTGAGAGAAGTGGATTTGGTGAATAAAGTGGTGAAAACTGTGTCTGGAGATGGAAGATTAGGATATTATTTTGGGAATAGCGATTGGGGAGTGAACGTTTTGCCAAATAGTCCTTGGGGGCTTTTTCACAAGGGAGATAATATTTATGTAGCAAATGCAGGAAACCATCAAATTCTTAGGTTTGATTTGAAAAATGGAGAAATGTATCGCTTTGCAGGCTCAGGTGCCGAAGAGCTGGAAAATGGAACTTTAAAGATTGCAGGATTTGCTCAGCCTAGCGGTATTGCAGGAATTGGAAATGATTTATATATAGCAGACACTGAAGCTAGTGCTATACGCAAGATTGATCTTGATAAGAAAGAGGTGACGACATTAATAGGTATGGGCTTATTCGTGTTTGGAGATAGGGACGGACCGTTCAGGCAAGCATTACTGCAACATGTTACTAGCATCAAAGCTCATAATGGTGATTTGTATATTGCTGATACATACAATGGTAAAATTAAAAAGCTAGACTTGAAGACTAAAGAAGTATCTACAGTTGTTGGAGGACTTAATGAACCAAACGATTTAGTTTTTGTGTCTGATAATTTGATTTGGATCAGTAATACGAATGATCATGAAATCGTAACATATAATATGGCTACAAAGGAAAAAAAGGTGTTGAATGTGAAAGAATAAAAAAGCCTCGCAACATTGCGAGGCTTACTATATGTTTAAGACTTTTCTAGTTTATTATATTCTTGAAACCTTCTGTACATAGCGATTATAAACCCTAGCATGAGCACCAATGTCCCAATCCATAGCACATTGATTAAAGGTTTTGACATGGCCTTCATCACAATATAATCTTTCATTGTTGTTTTAAGACCAAATGTCATAATGCCTGATTCAGGATTAATTTTATTAAGAGTAATGCGTACCCCAAGATCATCGATATAGGCAGGCACTTTGCCAATTTGTCTGTCTTTGATGATAAATATAGGCTCGGCTCTGTACACTCTATCATTATCGAAAATTCTTAATTTTGCTTTGACTGCCACATCTTCTTGCGATAGAGGAACTCCATCGACGAATTGGAGTCTTTCCATTTCATCAAAAACTGTCACGAAGTCATTAAGAAAGAAGCGATCTTTGATCTTGCTTTCGATTTCTTTTTCATCCGACCATTCTTTTTCTTGGTTTGGATCCGTTACACTTGATACGTGTGTATAGATATCCTTAGTCGCATAAGTTTTAATGTCAGGAGATGCTAATAATCCCATTGATGGATTGATCTGAGCTCTAGGATAAAGTTTGAATTGCTCGCCATCTTCTCCTTCATACTCAACTTGATAGTATGTGTTTTCCGGATGCGTTCTTAAAGTGTCGCCTTTTTTGAAGTAAGTTTTTTTGTTGAACTTAATGTCTTTTTTAGCGATAACTTTGAATGGATCATCAGTTAGGTCCAAGTCGCTCTTAAGCACATAGCCTGGAGCTCCTTCGATTTCTGCGAATGTCCCACGATATCTTAGCGTGTATTCGCCCATTTTTCTTGGCTTGTTGATCCAAAGAAGTACATTTTCTTTATTCATTGTATCGTCAGGAGCATCATCGAAGATCAACATGCCTGTATTGTTAAGTGATATAACCTCCGAGTAACCAGATGAGAACAATATTCCGATAAGCATCATAGCGATTCCTATATGAGAAATTGATCCTCCAGATAATTTTATAGATGAGTTCTTTAAAATGGAGAATAGAACTTTTGAGTTAGATACAATAGAGTAAACAGATGCAGTCACCAAAAGAATGTAACTCATATTATTCATCACTGTTGAAACGATGATGATGGCAGAGATCAAAAGGCTGATAACAATTGGAATAGCCAAATCCTTAACCAGCTGATCTTTTGTCATTTTTTTCCAATAGAAAAACTGACCTGTTCCAGATAGAATTGCTACAGCGATAGAGAACCATAGTTGGTATTTTGTGTAGAATCCAATTTGATCCGCTGGTGCTGCTAAGTTCGATTCAATTCCAAAAAAGCCTAAGAAGGCATTCCAAACAGGAATAGAAGTAGGAATCAAGACTTGAAAACTCATTAGGGATAAAGTCGTGACACCTATGAATATCCAAAACTCTCTAGAATAATTAGAAACCTCGTAATCTGAAGTTGGTATCTTTTTCCATTTGACTATACAAAGAGCAACAGATACTATAACGAAGAACATCATGTAAAGAAGCAACTGGCCAGATAGTCCCAAGTCAGTAAACGAGTGCACTGAGGCGTTGCCAAGGACACCACTTCGGGTAAGGAAAGTACTATATAAAATCAGGATAAAGCTTGAAAGAACCAAAATTATTGATGTCTTAAGTGCCGTTTCGCTTTTCTTGAATACAATCATGGTATGAATAGCTCCAACCATGATTAGCCATGGTATATAGACAGCATTTTCAACAGGGTCCCAGTTCCAGTAACCTCCAAAATTCAATGTTTCATAAGCCCAGTAAGCTCCCATGATTATACCTAAACCAAGAATGGCTGTGGCAAAAATCATCCAAGGCAAAGCAGGACGAATCCATTCTTTGAATTTATTTTGCCACAGGCCAGCAATGCAATATGCAAATGGAATCAAGCCAGCGGCATAACCTAAGAATAATGTCGGAGGGTGTATCACCATCCAAATATTTTGCAAAAGAGGGTTTAGTCCAGTTCCGTCTTCTGGTACGAAGTTAGGGTCGGTTTCGAAAATTGGAGCGACCATCGCATCTCTCAAAAGTATAAATGGCGAACTACCAATCTTTAAGTCGAAAATCATCACTCCGAGAATCATTGATGCTATAAAAGCTTGCACAGCGCCAAATACTGTCATTACAGGAGCTTCCCACTTTTTATTGGTGAAGATCAATGCTAATCCAAGCCAAGCATTCCAAAATAGCCAAAGAATAAAGCTGCCTTCTTGACCTTCCCAGAAACATGAAATCATGTAATGCGTAGGAAGATTTCTTGAAGAGTGGCTGTAAGCGTAATGGTATTCGAAATAATGATTGTAAATTATTGAAAATAGGGCGACGACAATTGTCATCACTGATACTATATGCGTGTAAAAAAACACGCGAGCGTTTGTCAGCCATTCATTCTTTTTTTCCAAAGAGCTTCCGACAGTAGCTTTATAATAGGAAAAAGTAGATAAAAGGGCTGTAACAAAAGCGATGATTACGGAAAGGTGGCCAACTGCCCCAATCCCTGTATGCAACGTTTCTTCCACTTCGGCTATCTATTTAATTCTTGTCAAACAGTTGTTTCTTGATATTTTGAAGGACATTTCATGAGGATTTTGTTTGCCAAAAAGGTCTCCCCTTTGAATCCTCCTATGACAACTACTTGCTCAGTCCTGTAAAAATCAGTAGGCATAGGTTCGTTATAATAAACTTTTTGCTCTTCACCGTCATTGTCCACCATGATGAAAGAAAAAGATACTTTGTCAGGATTAACTTTAATGCCGACTACTTCTCCAGAAGCATTTTTCTTGAGCTGGCCAACTACATGCATTTCTTTGTTGTTTCCTGCTTCTGCAACTTCCTTTGCTCTTTGAAAATTCACATATGAACTAGTGTTTCCAAGTGTGCTGACAATCAAGGATATCGCAATGGCGATGACCACGATTCCGAATATATGTATCTTTTTCATTGTGGATTATTGGGTTAGTATTTTCAAGCTAATTGTTTCTTGTCTTCGATCTCGTCGATTTCTTTTTCCAGCTTGCTGACCTTATTGTCGACTTTGATCATGTAGCCTACAAGCACAGATAGAATTACTAAAATAATAGCGATAACGACATAGATTTTACCTTCGTCTCTAAATGAATCGGCCATTTCAACTTGTTGGTTGGTATAATCCTCTTCATTGATCTGCTTTTTTTCTTGGGCAAAACCAGTGACAAAAGTTAACGCGAATGCGATAATCATTAAATATTTTTTCATAATAGAGCTTATTCTATAGTCAAATCCTCAACTTTTTCATTCATAATAGAAATTCGAGCTTTAAGTGATGCCATCCAGACACCAAGTAAAGTCCACGCGATCACTGACGGGTAAAAAACCATTCTTAATTTGCTGTCAAGATCATAAGCATTGAACCCAGGGTTTCCTCCATTTCCAGGATGAAGAGAATCTGTCAATCGAGGCAAGACAAAAAGCAAGGGTATAAGAATGCTAAATGCGAATATGTTGTATACTGCCCCAATCTTGGCTTTTTGTTCCGGGTCTTCTAAAGAGCCTCTGAGTACGAAATATGCGAAATATATCAGCATTCCGATCGCAGCTGCATTTTGTTTTGGATCATTGCTCCAAGGTTCTCCCCAAGTAAAATTAGCCCATACCATGCCAGTTAAAATGCCCAAGACTCCGAATAATACGCCGATTTGGGCGAACTGGTTGGAGTAATCATCGAATTTTTTTTGCGGGTTGTTCAAATAGCGTATAGCATAGACTACTGAAACAAGAAGTAAAATGATCATGCCAAACCACATTGGCACATGATAATACAGGGCTCTGATTGTTTCATGAAGAATAAATAGTCTAGGAACCTCAAGAAGCATTCCGCCGACGAGAGTGTAGATGAGGAGCGCTATTGTCAATATTTTCCACCAGTTCTTTTTCACATTCATCTGTTCAGTATTCTTTTTTCATCAAAATAGCGTAATAAGCGAATATATAGCAAAGGTATAAAATAACCTTGATATTTTAGTTATAACTAATGCATATGATTGCAAGCTGATAGTATCTATGATCTCCACAAGTATGGAAACAATAATAAGGAGACAACAACAACGATTACATTGATTGAAGACAATGCTATTATTTCATTGATGCTGGAGTCAATGCTTAGCCCTTCAAGAGCATTGCTTGACACTTTCATGGTCATCAATAATATTGGTATCATGACAGGAAAGCCTAATATCGCCATCAGAGTTCCGCTATTTCTTGCTTTAGAAGCAATACTTGAGACCATGGTTAGAGTTACACTAAATCCAATCGCGCCAATAAATAGATTCAAAAGAAATAACGAATGATTTAAAACAGGATTGCCCATTACGACAGAATAAAAGCTATAAGCAATTAGTCCCAATGCTAGCATCAAAAAAGTATTGTATATAATTTTGGACAGCAAAACAGTTACGGGGGATGCTATGGAATAATAATAAAGCATTCGACCTTCACTTTCTTGCATGAAGCTTTTCGCTACAGCATTAGTCGCAGTGAAAAGCATGATGATCCAGAAAAGGGCATTCCATGTTTCAGGTTCAACTTTAGCGTTTTGAGTGAAAAAGCTCAAGTAACAAACAAATACAGTGCTTGCGACATATAGTAAGATGCCGTTAATTGCAAATTTTTGTCGCCACTCCATGATGAATTCTTTTTGTAAAAGAGCCTTAAGGTGTTGAAACTGCATTTAATAAATAGATTTGTTATCTAATTGATTTACTCAAAAGCCTTTTATAGTAGCTTAATGATTACAAATTTAGCCTCTTTGCTTTAGATTTAATAGGACATGTATATAAAATTGGCTACTTAGTCTTTTGAAGTGAAGTATTTGTTTAGAGAATTAAATTATTTTGAAATAGTGATGAAATTGACTTTTTTGAATTGGTTTTTATTTCAGTGATTGTGTTTTTTTGGATTTTGTTTGTTGTATCTGTTTGCAAGTCAATTGATTAGTTTTTTTTTGTGCTTGTGTAGATTAACTATGTTTTAACTTTTTATTGCAAAAAAAGCTTTTATAAGATTTTGAATACCTATAAATTTGCAGCTTCAATGAAACGAAATTCCGTTGACGAGTGTCTTTTTCAAGACAAAAATACTGACAAATGACAAAACCTCACATTATCATCGCAAAAGCAGCTTTGTTTCTGCTTGTTGTGTTTATTATTACCATTCCACAAAATGCTTTTTCTCAAGCCGGTAGTTTGGGTATAAGTCAATCCGAACTGGATAAGTATAAGAATATGAAGGTTGATCAGCTAAGTGATGATCAATTAAGAGCAATGCTTAAGAAGTTTGAAGAGAGTGGAATGTCCGAGCAAGAGTTGGAAGCTATGGCAAGACTTCAAGGTGTTCCTGAATCAGAAATAACTAAAATGCGTATGAGAATTAATCAGATTCGAATGTCTGGAGGGTCTTCATCCGCTGTTGGAGTAGGGTCTGAAACAGAAGCAGGTGATAGTGTTGGAGTCGATTCATTAAGTTTTAATTATTTAGATCAAAGAGAGGAAATCCCTTTTGGGGATCTTCCGAATAAAAGAATATTTGGGGTTAAGTTGTTTAATAACCCAAACTTGACTTTCGAACCAAATTATAATATACCAACGCCAAAAAATTATCAATTAGGAGTTGGTGATGAGATTATTATTGATATTTGGGGGGCTACACAACAGAGTTTTTATACGACAATTCAGAAAAATGGAACTGTAAATTTAGAAGGGGTTGGACCAATTTACGTCAGTGGATTGACCATTGAAGTGGCTAATAAACATATTTTCGATCGTTTGTCGACAATTTATCAGGGACTTGTTAGTTCTTCAAATGGTAAGCCTAATACATTTGTTCAAGTGAGTTTAGGAACTATGAGGACAATTAAAGTCTCTGTGGTTGGTGAAGTGTTGGTGCCTGGCACATATACTCTGCCTGCCACTGCGTCAGTTTTTAATGCACTTTATTTAACTGGGGGACCTAATAATTATGGATCATTTAGAAAAATTCAAATTATTAGAAATAACAAGATTTATAAAACTGTTGATGTTTATGCTTTTTTGTTAAAAGGAAATTCTGCTGATAATATAGTATTGCAGGATCAGGATATTGTAATGGTGCCTCCGTTTGATGATAGAGTTGCAATGGCTGGTGAGTTTAAAATTGAAGGTTTGTTTGAGGCTAAACCCGGAGAAAGTATAAGCGAAATTATTGGCTATGCGGGAAACTTTACTTCTGATGCATATACGCATAGATTAGAAGTTATTAGGAAAACAAAAAAAGAATTTAAAATTATTGATGTTAATGATGATGAGTTCGATTCATTTATACCGATGAATGGAGATTCTATCATCGCTCATAAAATTCTTAACAGGTTTGAAAATAAAGTTAGCCTAACTGGAGCGGTATTTAGACCAGGGGATTACTCTGTTACAGACGGTTTGACATTAATGAGTTTAATTGAAAAGGCAGATGGTCTTAAAGAGGATGCTTACTTGGATAGAGCTATCATTACAAGAAAAGGCGAAGATTTTGAGCCTGAAATGATTTCTGTTAATTTGAAGGATTTGATCAAAGGAAAAGCTACTGATATAAATATTATTAGGGATGATCAGGTACGTGTGTTCTCGATATTTGAACTTAGAGAAGCTCAAAGTGTAGAAATTCACGGTCAAGTTCAGTTTCCAGGAGAATTTCCGTATTCCGAAGGCGTTACTATTCGTGATTTAATATTATTGGCTGGAGGTTTTAAGAATAATGCGACAGGTATGAATGTTGAAATATCAAGGCGTATTAATGAGCCTGAAAATGCTAGAACAAGAACTACCGCATTAGCTGAAATAATTCATTTTAATATCGATGATTTAAATGATAGATCTCCTGAGAACGCTTTTGTTCTAGAACCATATGATCAAGTTTTTATAAAGGCTGACCCCAATTATAAAGATCAAATTAATGTGGGAGTTTCAGGAGAAGTCTTATATCCAGGGAAATACTCGCTTGAAAGTGAACATGAGAAAATTAGCGATTTATTGGAAAGAGCTGGAGGGCTCACGCAGTTTGCTTTTGCCGAGGGAGCTTCTTTACAGAGAGTTGTCGAAGTTACTCAGTCTGAAAAAGTAAATCAAGATGTTTTGAAGAAACGCGGTTTGGAAGCACAGACCACTCAGGTGATCGGAATTGATTTGGTTAAAATTTTGAAAAAACCGGATAGCCCTGAGAATTTATATCTTGAAAAAGGTGATATTCTGCATATTCCTACAACTCAACAAACTGTTTCAGTACAAGGAGAAGCACTAAACCCAGTAGGAGTTCCATTTAAGAATAATTCAACAGCTATTCATTATATCAACGCAAGTGGAGGTTTTACAGCAAACGCTGATAGAAAGAAAACATTTGTAATTTATCCTAATGGCGTGTCTGCAAAGACGAGAAATCGATTGATCTTTTTTAAGAAATACCCAAAAGTTAAACCAGGTTCAAAAGTGGTAGTTCCTTTGAAGCCTGAAAGTAAGAAAATGTCTGCTACACAATGGATTGGAATTTCCAGTAGTTTAGCCTCTTTGGTATTATTAGTTGTAACTATTTCAAACGAAGCAAATAAGTAAATTTATGTTGCCAGCAGAAACAGAAACAGAAACAAGGTCGTCCGTAGCTACTTCTCAGCATTCTAAACAATATGTAGATGAAGATGAAATAGATCTAATAGAAGTGGCAAAAAGTATTTGGGATAGAAGAAAATTAATTTCCAAAATCTCATTAGTGACTTTGGTTATTGGAATTTTTTATGCCTTTACGACACCTGCCGAATATACCTCCATTAGTGTTGTTTTACCTGAATCAGATGAAAGCTCTATGATGGATTTAGGTGGTTTAGGTGGATTGGCAGGATTGGCAGGCATAGATATGGCTGCTTTAGGGGGGAAAGGCTCATTTTCGCCAGAACTGTATCCAAAAGTGCTTGAAAGTACACCTTTTCAGTTGGAACTTATTGAGACGCCAATATATTTTGAGTCATTAGGAAGAAAAATTCCGTTGAGAAATTATTTTGAAGAGCATGCGCCTGTAAATGTATCTGATATAATTATTCAGTATACTTTTGGCTTACCATTTCAGTTAGTAAAACTATTTAAAGATGAAAGAAAACTGAAAGCTGCTGATGAAAATTATATTAAATTGACTGAAGATGAAGCGAAATTATTGGATGATTTGAAAGATAGAATTACAATTGAATCTGATAAAAAAAATGGACTTATTAATATATCTGTTGAAATGCCTGATGCATACGCTTCAGCCGAAGTTAATGGATTGGTAGTGAGGGCTTTAACTGATTTTGTGATTGATTATCAAGTTCAGAAACAAAAGAAGAATGTAGATTTTATCAAAGAAAGATATTTGGAAGCTAAAGGTCAATATGAAGGTCTTCAAGAAAAAATGGCCAAGTATACAGATTCGCATAGAAATATTATTACTGCTGATGCTAACCTTGAAAAGCAAAGATTAGAGTTTGATTTAAATTTAGCGTTTAGTGTGTATAGCGGTTTAACAAACCAGTTGGAACAGGCAGAGATCAAGCTTAAGGAAGAAACACCAGTTTTCACTGTTTTAAGTCCTGGAGAAATTCCTTATAAAAAGAGTGCTCCTAGAAAAGGTATGATTTTAATATCTTCAGTTTTTATCGGCATCGTATTGGGTATAATAATAGTTTTTTTTAATAATTTGTTTAATAATTTAAAAGGTCAGTGGTAACATTATGAAGAAGATACTTCTAGTATTTGGTACAAGACCAGAAGCAATTAAGATGTTGCCATTGGTTAAAGAATTTAAAGCAAAAGAGGCGTTTGAAACAAAAGTTTGTGTTACTGCTCAGCATAGAGAAATGCTTGATCAGGTACTTGATTTTTTTGATGTTACTCCTGATTTTGATTTAGATTTGATGAAGCCAAATCAGAACCTTTATTCTTTGACAGGAGATATTATCAATGGGCTTAAGTCCATTTTGGAGGAATTTATTCCTGATTATGTCTTTGTGCATGGGGATACTACTACTACTATGGCTTCAAGTATAGCTGCATTTTATAGCGGAGCGAAAGTTTGCCATATAGAAGCTGGACTTCGGACCAATAATAAAAAATCTCCTTTTCCTGAAGAAATCAATCGTCAAATTACAGGGCGTATTGCCGATTATCATTTCGCACCAACAGATAAATCTAAGTCAAATTTGTTAGCAGAGAATATAAAGGAAGAAGATATTTTGGTGACTGGAAATACTGTAATAGATGCATTACTGGAGAGTGTTGAGATAGTTAACCAAATGGAATCCCCTAAGATTCAACAATTAAAAAAATTGATTCAAACAGACAAAGACATCATATTAGTGACAGGTCATAGGAGAGAGAATCATGGCCAAGGATTTTTGAATATCTGTGAAGCATTGAAAGAAATTGCAGATAAAGCAAATGATGTTAAGATAATTTATCCTGTTCACCTAAATCCAAACGTGCAAAAACCAGTTTACGATATTTTAGATGGGCATGCATCGATTAATTTAATAGATCCATTGCCTTATGAAGCTTTTGTTTGGTTAATGGATAAAGCAAAAATTATTATAACAGATAGTGGCGGTGTCCAAGAAGAAGCTCCAAGTTTAGGTAAACCAGTATTAGTGATGAGAGATACAACTGAAAGGCCAGAAGCCATTGAAGCTGGAACTGTAATTTTGGTAGGAACTGATAAAGATAAGATTGTAAATGAAACAATGAATTTGTTATATGATAATGAACGATATGAAGAAATGAGTAAACTACACAACCCTTATGGAGATGGAAAAGCTGCTCATAGGATTGTAAATTTCATCGCTGAGTTAGATGAAGTATCTGTTGAAAATTAAAGGAACTTTTATCTATTTTTTAATCTTTTTATAGAAATAAACGAATGAATAAAGAAACATACATATCAGAAGTAGTCATGATGGGCTTAGGTTATATAGGCCTACCAACAGCCGCATTGATTTCACAAAATCAAGTTAAAGTATGGGGTGTAGATATTAACCCTCAAGTAGTTGATACTATAAATTCAGGTAAAATACATATAATTGAACCTGAGTTGGATCAAGTTGTTGAAACGGCTGTAACAAATGATTATTTGAAAGCAGGGGTAGAACCAATTGAGGCTAAAACTTACTTGATAGTTGTTCCAACTCCATTTAAGGGCAATCACGAACCAGATATCTCTTTTGTCGAATCAGCAACTCGTTCAGTATTACCTTTGTTAAAAGAAGGTGATTTGTACATTATTGAGTCTACTTCGCCTGTTGGCACTACTGAGAAAATGGCTAATTTAATATATCAAGCAAGACCGGATTTACAAGGAAAGATAAGTATAGCTTACTGTCCAGAACGTGTTTTGCCAGGTAACGTGATGTATGAATTAGTGCATAATGACCGTGTAATTGGCGGTATAGACGATACCTCTACTCAAAAAGCGGTTGAATTTTACAAACAGTTTGTCAAAGGAGAGTTACATCAAACAAATGCTAGAACGGCAGAAATGTGCAAGTTAGTGGAAAACTCTTCACGTGATGTACAGATAGCCTTTGCTAATGAACTTTCATTGATTTGTGATAAAGCAGGGATCAATGTTTGGGAACTTATTAGCTTAGCTAATAAGCATCCAAGAGTAAATATACTTCAGCCAGGCTGTGGTGTTGGAGGACATTGTATTGCTGTTGACCCATATTTCATTGTTTCAGAGTATCCTATGGAGTCTCAAATAATTGGCAAAGCTAGAGAGATTAACAACTATAAAGCATTTTGGTGTGCTGAAAAAATCAAGACGGCAAAACTTGAATTTGAACTAAAAAATGGGCGTAAGCCAACTTTAGCATTGATGGGCTTAGCATTCAAGCCAAACATTGATGATTTGAGAGAAAGCCCTGCAAAGTATATTGTTCAGAAAGTGCTTCAAGATGCAAATAATGAAGATTATTTAATTGTTGAACCTAATATTGAAGATCATAAAGTTTTTAAATTAACACCTTATCAAGAAGCTGTTAAGAAAGCGGATATTATTGCTATTCTAGTTGCACATGATGAGTTTAAAAGCCTTGATTTAGAAAACGATAGCAAAGTGGTTTTAAATTTTTGTGGAATATAATAAATTATTTGATATTGTGAGTCAAGTTCAGGTTGGTAGTATAGAAATTAAATTGGATGAACTTAAATCTTTTCTAAGAAATAGTTTTGTCTATTTTGTTGAGGATTATCACTTAAAATATCAAACCTATTTTAAAACTGGAGGACATGTAAAATGTTTTATAGCACCATCTTCTCTTAAGGAGATGCGAAAAGTAATTGATTTCCTTTATTATGAAAAAATTGATTATAAGTTAATTGGAGCTACGAGCAATATTTTATTCTTTGATGAAATTACATACGCTGTTGTCGTTTCAACTAAGAATTTAGGGAACTGTAACATTGATCATAAAAATAGAATAGCACGTATAGAAGCAGGGTTTTCTTTAGAAGCATTTGTTCGCGTTATGCTTGTTGAGGGATATGAGGGGTTTGAAGGATTGGAAGGAATTCCAGGGACTATTGGAGGAGGCGTTTTTATGAACGCAGGAGCTTATGGTTATAATATTTCCGATCAAATCATTTCAGTCGAATGCCTTGATGAAAAAGGTAACTTTGTTACATTAGATAAATTAGATTGCGGGTTTAAATATCGTGATTCTATATTTAAATCATCATCATTAATTATTTTAGCAGTGAATTTTGCTTTAAGAAAAGGGGAAGGCTCTGTAATTTCAAAAAAGATTGAAACTTTTCATATAGCACGACATTCATATCAAGAGTTTGCTTACCCTAATTTAGGCAGTATGATTTCTTTGAGCGGTAATTTATATGCCGAAATATTAAAAAGAAATAAAAAACTTTATTATTTGTATTTTGTGATTAAAGTGTTATTCAAGAATCCTTTAGTCAAATTTTATAAACGAAAGAGCCCCGATAGCATTCCTTTTAATAAACTGCTTAAAATGTATTTAAAAGAGTTGTCTAAAGAAATAGAATCGCATCCTATGTCCAAAAAAAGCGCTAATATTTTGATTAATAAAAATAAGTTGACTGGTATCGATTTTCTAAATTATATGTATGGCTTACATGACTTGGTAGATTCAGTATATAAGATTGAAAATGAACCTGTTTTAAAGTCAATTTATAAAGCAGATGAAGAATTTCTATTAAAGGCAAAAGAATTAATTAGATGAAAAAGGCTTATATATTAGCATACCAAAGAGCTACTAACTATGGCGCTGTTTTACAGATATATGCACTAAAAAAGGTACTTGAGAGTAAAGATGTTAAGGTTGAGGTGATAGACTATATTCCTTATTGGATGAAAGTTACTCTTAAAAATCAGCCGTCAGTGCTTAGTTATCTAAAAAGGAAATTAATGAACAGAACGTTTGATAGTTTTTTTGGTAGGCTAGGGTTGACAAAAGAAAGCTATTATTCAAATGCTGATTTGTGCAGTAAATTACCTGAAGCAGATTATTATTTTGTTGGGAGTGATCAAGTTTGGAATACAAATATTATGAAGGAGGATATATCCTACTTTTTAAATTTTGCCCCTAAACAAGCTAAAAAGGTTGGTTATGCAGTTAGTATGGGAAATAATCCAATTGCTTCTACATTTTTAGACGATGTGAAAGAAGAAATTAAGCATTTTGATGCGGTTTCTGTCAGAGAAATGTATGTTTCTGAATTTGTTTCCACAATTAGTAGTTTAGAAACTCAAATAGTATTAGATCCAACATTGCTATTAAGTTGCTCGGATTATGATGCTGTATGTGATTCTAAAAAGTTTAACAAAGAATATATTGTTGTTTATTCTGCGATGAGGGATGAGAACCTATACTCTATGGCGATAAAATTGAGTAATCAAACGGGGCTGCCTATTATTAATTTAGGCTATCATTTTAAAGGTGCTCATAAGCATGAGTATTTTAAAAGTCCAGGCAATTGGTTGAATAGAATTAAACAGGCTAAGTATTTTCTAACTAACTCATTTCATGGAACAGTATTCTCTATTTTGATGAAAAAGGAATTTTATGTTGTTCCGAATACTAGTCAACCCGGCTTGAACGCTAGATTTGTGGAATTACTTAATTCTTTAAATTTAGAAAATAGACTAATTAATACATATGATGAGCTATTAAATAAATTAGACTCTAAGATTTGTTTTAACAGACCTCTTGAATTGTTGGAAAAAAGAAAAGAAGATTCAATTTCATTTATTAATAGAGTTCTAGATTAATAGAATTAATAAGCTCATAGGTAGTGTAATAATGAATTGCTTCATCAAATATAGCTTTATGAAGTTCAGTAAAATAAAATTTGTTGATGGAAGTATTGTTAAGGGTTTATAAAAATCAATTTGTTCGAAATTTTGGAGTGAATGGATTGAATTTTATTGTTAAGATTGGCTTGGGATTGTTATTGCCTCCTTTATTAATAAAGTTAATAGGACTTTCTTCATTGGGCTATGTCCAAATTGCTACCAGTGTGGCGGCTTATTCAGCTTTGTTGTCGACATCTTTAAACCAAGCAAATAACAAATTTGTGACAGTAGGAATTGGATCGAATAATCAACCGTATGTTAACAATGTGCTTTCAACTATTTTCACAATGTACGGTGTGAGCTTTTTACTTGTTATCCCCTTATTGTTGTTGTTCCTTCTAAATGTTGATGTTTTTGTAGATGTAGATACTAATGATATAAATTCTATAAGACTTTTGTTTTTATTTGTAGGATTAAGCCAGATCTGCGTGATGAGTAATACAGCTTTAGCAAGTCCATTATATGCGAAAAATAGAATTGATTTGATTCAAGGTGTAAATGTTACAAGGAATATTCTGCGATTAATTTTTATTTTTTTTGGATTAAGTTATGTGGTTCCCAATATAGTTGCAGTAGGTGTAGCGATTTTTACTTCTTCACTGATTTCAACTATAATTTCCATTTACTATTTTAGAGATAGCCTTCCGTCTTTTTCATTTACTAAGTTTAGTTCTAGTATTTTATCAGATGTTATGAAGCTTTCAGGCTGGACATGCGTAAGCGTTTTAGGTGTGATGTTTTTTATGCAAACGGATATTTTATTGATAAATAGATTTTTAGGCTCGGAAACATCTGGAGAGTTTGCATTACTTAATCAATGGGTTGTATTATTGATTAGTTTGACAGCTGTATTGAGTGGTTCTTTAGCTCCAAAAATTATGATGGAGTACTCAAAAGGAAATATTGACAAAATGAAAATACTTTTCTTGAGTTCAATTAAACATCAAGGGATTTTTATTGCAATTCCGATTAGTATAATATTTGTTTTTGCTGATTTTATTTTGAAAATATGGGTAGGCGAAGACTTTGTATATTTGTCGAATTACTTGCGGTTGATCATTGTTTTGCTGAGCATTTCTATGGCTATGAGACAAGTAGCAACAATCAATACTATTTTTGATAAAATGAAAGGTCATGCACTCTTAACATTGTTTTTTAGTTTGTGTCATATAGTTGCTGTAATATTTTTGCTTAAATACACTACTTTTGGTATGGTGGGGGTTATTATAAGCAATGTTTTGTTTTTTTTCCTTTTAAATGTGGTTTTTCTACCATTATATGCGAATAAAAAATTAAAAATTTCAAAAAGAAAAATTTATAAGCATTTGTTTTTAATTTTGCTTTTTGAAATTAGTTTGATTGCAATAGGTTTTACATTAAGGTATTTAAGTGGAGGAGAATCTTATATTAGTGCTTTATTAATAGTGCTTTTTCTTTTGTTTGTATCTTTAGTAGGCATATATTTTTTTATAGCCGATCAGTCTGAACGTAAATTGTTGAAAAACTATTTAGGAGGTATAAAATGATTCGTATTAAAAAAATAAACCTTCATGAGTTCATATATCTGACATTTGCGTTGGACTCTGCTTTAAAAATTCCGGTAGGGGGGTTTAAGCTTCACCTAGGAGTTGCATTGATATTACTATATTCTTTAATTTCAATTTTTCACAATATACGAAAGGTTAAAACTTTAAAATTTTTGAAAAGTAATTGGAGTATAGTTCCTTTTTTAGTGTTTGTGTTGATACATGTCGTACTGTTTGGAACATATAGTGCTAGATTTTCGATCCTGCTTTATTACTTTATTGCTTTGTTTGTTTTTAGTTATTTTCATTTTAAAAGTTCCAAAATTTCAATAAGAGTTATTGGGTATTTTCAGTGGTTGTTGATAATTAGCGGTTTGTTTCAGTTTTTGTTGTTTAAGCTTTTTGGGTATCAGCTAGCTTTTTTTGATGCAGCCCATTATGAAATAGAAGGAAGTTTTGCTACAAGACTTAGAGGTTTCTTTTTAGAGCCAAATTGGTTTTCAATTGTATTTATATTTAATGGACTTTTATTGTTCTATAAGAAGGGTAAGCTGATATATAAAGATCGAGTGTTGCTAATTTTTTCATTTATAACTCTTTTGTTAAATGGCTCATATGGTTTAGTTGTTGTTGTATTTGGGGTGTCTATAATGGAATTATTTCAAGGATTCCCAATTTTTTCAATGAAAAGGTTTAAGATAATAATCGCTTCATTTGTAATAGGTGTTTTTTTAATTGGATTTCGGACATATAATAAAGCAGAAAGCTCAACATCAAATAATAAAGAAATTGCCGTGAATTATGGGTCTCGATTATTACCTGCAGTTAGAACCACGTTATTTATGATGAATGAGTCAACATTTGATTTAGTTTTGGGGAAAGGTTTAGGTGCATGGGCTCCGATTGGTCTTGAAGAAAATTCATTGGGTTATGTTGGGATGAGTAATGGGGAAGAAAAAATAATTACACCTAGTCAGCGTGATTCAGCTGAATATCATGTTTTTTTACTAGAGTTTGGCATTGTCGGCATTCTTTTATACTTGTTTGATTATTTGTTTTTATTTTTTAAATATAGAAGAACTGATATAATTCTTGCCATTTCAATGATGTGCATGCTTGCAGCTTTTTTTGTTTACCCTATTTACAAGTTTAATATGTACCTAGCACCATTATTTTTAATTCGCTCTTTTGTAATTGGGAACAGTAAAAAATTAGTAATATGAAGATAGTTGAAGATTATTTTTCAAAATTTGAGTCAAAAAAAAATAGTAAGTCATTAGTTAAAGGCTTGGTAGTTTTATTGGATGTTAACTTTTGGATTGTTATAATTTTTAGAATAAGCTCTTTTTTTTCGACAATTAAGATGTATCCGTTAGCGAAGGTTTTTTGGTTGATAAACAGAGTTTTATTTTCAGTGGATATTGATCCCAGAGCGAGATTAGCAGGCGGTCTTAGTTTGGTTCATGGTATAGGTATAGTGATTGGTCATGAAGTTCGTTCTCTAGGGAGGTTAAAGATTTATCAAGGTGTTACTTTAGGTGGTAATTATGGTAAAGTTCGTGAAATAAAAGATGAATTTACTGGTCAGCCAGTTATTGATGACAATGTTATTGTCGGGATTAATAGTACGGTATTGGGCCCAGTACTTCTTGGAAAGAATTCTAAAATTGGGACTGGGGCGATAGTGACAAAAGATGTGACTGAGAATACAACTATTGTTGGTGTGAATAAAAGTATATAAATGAAAGTAATTCATGTATTTCCTTCTTTTAAGCGGTATGGGGGGGCGCAAAAAGTAATTTTTCAATTGTATAAATACTTAAATAAGTTTGGGCGAAATTATATTTGCAGTTTCGATAAGTATGAAGATATTAATGAACGTTTTTTATCAAGTTTAGATAGAAATCAATTTTTACATTTTTATGATTTAAGAAAATTAAAACTTAGGGATTATATTATTATTTCTCACGATAGAAAGCTTACATCGGGATTAGTACTATTGAATTATTTATTTAGATTTAAGTTAATTCATGTTGCTCATGGAGTATATAATAAGCATAAGTACTTTTCCTTTTTTCCAAAAAATATTATTGCTGTTTCAAAAGCGGTTAGAAGTAATCTTGTTGATTATTTTAATGTTGATAACACTTCAATAGAAGTGATTTATAATGGAGTAGAAGACCATAAAAAAAAGGGAGAGAAGAATTATTTTAAGAGTGCGAACAGAATATTGTTATTAGGTCAAATAGAATCAAATAAACAACAGTTAGAGATTATTCAAAATATGGATAGCGGTAGAAATAATAATTTTAAAATCGCTTTTGCTGGAGAAGGGTGTCAGTCAGAGACTCTTGTTCAAGCAATAAATGAATCTGCATTTAGAGAATGTTTTGACTATCTTGGGTTTGTTGAAGATGTATATAGCTTAATACCTAAATATGATTATGTTATGTTGTTCAGTAAAAAAGAGGGATTAGGAATCTCATTGATTGAGGGCTGTATGTATGGTAGGCCATTAGTTGCAAGAACATCAGAAGGTGCAGAGGCATGTGGGGAGGTTTGTAAAAATGGGTTTAATGGTTTTGAAGTTACTGATATTGTTTCTCTTTTTGATGTGTTAGAAAACTTACCATCTCGAGATAGTAGAGAGTTTATGAAGTTGTCTAAGAATTCTCGAGTTATGTACGAAAAATATTTTAGTGAAAGTATGATGATTCATTCCTATGATTTATATCTAAAGAAAATATGAGAGAATTATTCGGTAAGTTTGGGTTTTTAGTTATTGATGTTATAAGAGGAACATCGGTAGTAAAAGTTTTTACAGAACTGTTAAAGTTTCAATTTTTAGACAAGTCAAAGTTAAATAAGTTATCACAAACGTCTTTAGATGAACTTGTGAAAAAGTCACAAAATATACCTTTTTATAAAAGTTACGCTAGCTTTGATGAATATCCGATCCTTACAAAGAAGATCGTGAGAGAAAAATATGACAGTTTTTTTAATCCTTTTATTTCAAAAAAAGAGCGAGTAAGAAAAAAAACTGGAGGATCAACAGGAGAACCTTTTGTCTACTATACTGGAAAAGAATCCCAAAGTTATCTTTGGGCAGGGATTTTATTGGCATGGAATGCTGCAGGTTGGATATGGGGGGAAAAAGTTGTTTTTTTAGCTGGCAGTTCTATTTTTGGAAAAGGATGGAAATTGAAGATTTACTATGCTTTAATGAATGTTAAAGTTTTTGATTCTTTTGACATGAATCAGAAGTTAATGAAAGCTTGTTTAAGCTATATTGAAAAACATAATGTTCAGTTTTTATATGGATATGCATTTTCTCTTTACGAATTAGCAAAATTCAATGAAAATAATGCTAAGCAGGTTTCTGTGAAGTCTGTTATTTCCACTGCTGAGAATTTAACTGAATCAATGAGAAAAAAAATTGAAAACTCATTTTCATGTGAGGTTTTCAATCAATATGGGTGTAACGATGGAGGGGTAAGTGCTTTTGAGTGCGAAGTTCATGATGGGTTTCATTATATAAGTACTAGAGCCTATGTTGAATCTATTGATGGACGACTAGTTTCTACTGATATGAAAAATGAAGTTATGCCATTATTAAGGTATGATACAGGGGATAGAGTTGTTCTTTCTGATCGACTATGTGCTTGTGGCCGTGGCTTTCCGATTATTCAGGAAATTTCAGGAAGGTCAAATGATGTAGTTTTTAATACTGAAACAAATGCAATGGTTCATTCTGAATTTTTTAATCATTTATTTAGAGAGAACCAAAGTATTTCCAGCTATCAAGTAGTTATAGAAGATAGAAATGTCAGAATAAATTTAGTCACAGAAGAAAGCATTGACCTTGAAGCTATTAGAATTAAGTACGGTAATGCAATAAGAGGAAAGATTGGGGCATATAATATTACCTTTTTGTCTAATCATATTTTAGAGCATTTGAAAAATGGCAAGCATCAAACCATTGTAAATAAAAATATTTGACAAAGATTGAATAAGAGGATAAACATTTTAAAAACCCCCATTGACAATTTGACAATGGGAGAAACAATTGATAAAATTGATCATGCTATTGAGAGTAATACTCCAATACAACATGTTGTCGTAAATGCTGGAAAGATGGTTGCCATGCAGTCTGATATGCAATTATATAAATCGGTAGTTGAATCTGATTTGATTAATGCAGATGGTCAGGCTGTTGTGTGGGCATCCAGATTTCTAGGTCAGCCTTTACCTGAAAGAGTTGCTGGAATTGACTTAATGGAAAGCTTAGTAGCTCTAGCCTATAACAAAGGATATAAATGTTTCTTTTTTGGTGCTAAAGAAGAAGTTGTTAGTAAAGTTGTTGATATCTATTCTGAGAAGTATTCATCAGATATTATTGCAGGCTATAGAAATGGGTATTATGCTTCTGAAGAAGAAGATCAAATTGCTCGTCAGATTGGAGAGAGTGAGGCGCATTTGTTGTTTATCGCAATTACTTCACCTAAGAAGGAAATATTTATGAATAAGTATAAGGATATTATAAATATTCCATTTGTGATGGGTGTTGGTGGTAGTTTTGATGTAGTCTCTGGAAAAGCAAAGAGAGCTCCAATATGGATGCAGCAAATTGGGATGGAGTGGTTTTATCGTTTGATTCAAGAACCTAAGAGAATGTGGAAAAGGTACCTTGTAGGGAATTCAAAATTTATATCACTTGTAATAAGGGAAAAGCTTGGGTTTTAATTGTTTTTAAGGTGATTGAAAATTTTACAATGTATAAGCGATCCCTATTATCATTCCAAAGTTATGACTAAGTTCTCCAAAATCGTAGGCGAATGTTGAATGGGCTGACATGTTTTTCCAAAAAGGTAGAGGAGAACTTATTTCAATCATAGTGTAATACTGTTTAAGCCCGCCATCGAACTGATAAGTAGTACTACCGTCATTATATGGAGGTCTATCTGGGTTCATACTATCCCAATTATATCTTCCATTGTTTTCTGTAGTGTATGTCCCAAAGTTTTCGGTGTAAGTAAACAAAGCTCTATATGAAATCCATTTGCTAAGCCAACCTTTTATTCCTAAATGATGTGCTATCATTCTGTTGCTGACAAATTGTTCATTATATTGAGTGCCTTGTACATTACCATCAAAATAGTAATTAGCTCGATCTGTAGTAATGAAAAGAGGAGTACCGATAGAGTAACGATGGAATGTGTATCCGTTTAAATAATGCATGCTGTTATAATAATCATCTCTTCCTCCAAACCTATAGCCGTAGTTGCTTTCATTATTTGGATGTTCTGCGTTAGGATCAGGTAAGCCTGGACCACTTTGCCATTTAGTATAAATCCATTCATAGGTGAATTCAGAAATGATTTTTTTGCTTTTGCTTTTAGCGACAATTCCAGTAAAATGATCTTTGTTTTGCTCGAAAAAGCGAATGTAGCCTGAAAGGTCCTCAAAAGGTTTTTGATGGTATAAAGTTAATTCCCAGTCTTTAATATTTGCGGTTAGGCCAAAATCAAACATTCCTCGATGGGTACCGGCTTGATTAGTATTTTCTCCTTCAATCGGACTGTTCCCTGAATTTCCAGCAGGGATTAAAATTGTTAAATAGTCTTTAAAGTTATAGGGAGGTAGTTTGCCATGAACAGGATGAGTACCTCCAAAGACTACATTATGTGTCATACCTACCTGTAAATTTACAGGTAATTTATTAGTTTTAAGATAAAAGTTCTTACTATGAAGCATAGCCTTAGATATGTAACGATCTTTTTCAAGCCAAGATTGTTCGAACATACCTTTGAACTGTACAAAACCATTTGTCCAAGGTAAATCAGTATATTCTGGAAAACCAAAGGCGATTGTAGGAATTGGCCTAGCATTGCCGCTAATTGAAAATGAACCGCTTCCGATATCTGGGGCATGACTTGACATGGTGTGTTCTTTTAATCCTCCCCAAAATCTAAACTTTCCATAATCAAGCTGTAAATATGCTTGTTGAGCTCTGCTTTGAGATATGCTGTTATTATAAAGTAGTAGATCTAATTCTCCTGAAAATTTTAATTTTTTTGATATTTGTTTTTCGCCATATATTGCTCCTTTGAGAATATAGTTGGCTTGAGAGTCGTCATATAGTCCATGTCTATTAGCACTCATCCACAAAGGAAGGTAGCCTTTGCTTGAAAAAGCATTTAAAGAACTGATTTCGATTTTAAGTGAATCTAAATCTTGAGCACTTAATTGATGAGATAAGAAAAAAAATGATAATATAAATAAACTAAGATTGTGTTTTTTTTGCATGATGAATTTTGAAAAATTCTCGCAAGCTTGTACAAGAATATATAAATCGGGTATTTTAAGCTTCTTTTAACTTCAAAGTTATACAAATATATTTTTTTATCTTTGAACCTGATGATCTTTCATTTTAAATTTGGTTAAATTTGTCTGTTAATTTTGAATAGTTAAATACAGTATATGAGATACGAAAAATATATAAAGGAAATTAACTTATTGTTAAATTTATTAGCGATTTGTTTTTCATTTCTTGCTTTTCAAGTAATAGAAACAAGTTTTAATTCAATTTTTTTAGGCCGAGATTTCTTTAGTACTTTGTTGCTTTTTAGCATATCATGGGTATTTGCCTCTATTTTCACGCAGATAAATGATTCTAAACGAAATTTGAAAATTGAACAAATATTTAAGAAGTTACTTAATGCATTTGGATTTTATTTGCTATTTATATTTCTGTTGTTGTTTTTAAGGGGGGAAGAAGTTCGTAATGACTATATTTTTAAGCTTTACTTTTTTTCAATCATTTTTATCTCACTTTTCCAAACAGTTTTCACCTTTTTCATGAAGAGCTGGAGAAGAAGTGGACATAATTTTAAAAAAGTAGTAATAGCTGGATATGGGGATATAGCAGAGGAGTTGGCTGCTTATTTTCAACAATATCCTGAAAATGGATATTCTTTTTTGGGCTTTTTTGGAAATGGTAATAGCAGCAGAGATTTAAGGGAATTGAATCAATATTGTTTGGATAATGAAATCAATGAAATATACTGTTGCACAGCTTTTGTTGATGCGAAAGAAATAAATCGAATAATAAATTTTGCTGAAGATAATTTTATTAAGGTCAAGGTTATTCCTGATTACAGAGGTTTTAAGTTGAAAGGGGTTGAACCTCAGATATATGATTATATTCCAGTATTGAGTATTAAAGAAATTCCTTTAGATGATCCGTTTAATAAATTTCTCAAAAGAAGTTTTGATGTTTTATTCTCTTTTTTAGTTATTGTTTTTATTCTATCTTGGCTAGTACCAATTTTAGGGCTTTTAATTAAAATGGAATCAAAAGGGCCGGTTTTCTTTAAGCAAAAAAGAAGTGGTATAAATAATGAACCATTCTGGTGTTTTAAGTTTCGCTCTATGGGAGTGAATCGAGATGCGGATAATAAGCAAGCTACTAAAAATGATGTAAGAATAACCAAAATAGGAGCATTTATAAGAAAAACGTCCATTGATGAGCTTCCTCAATTTATTAATGTGCTAAAAGGTGAAATGTCTGTTGTAGGACCTCGTCCGCATATGTTAAAACATACAGAAGAATATTCTAAAATAATTGAGAGATTTATGGTGAGGCATGAAGTGAAGCCTGGAGTTACAGGTTTGGCTCAAGCTAAAGGGTATAGAGGAGAGACTGAAACGACTCAAGATATGAAAAATAGGGTAACGATGGATAAATTCTATGTCGCTAATTGGACATTTATCTTTGATTTAAAAATAATATTGATGACTATTGATTCTATATTTAATAATAATGAGAATGCGTATTAAAAATATGATAAGCAAATTACTTGTGGCGTTTTTGTTTTTTGTGTTATGTAACCCTTTGAAAAATGGTTATGCTCAGAATAAAGAACACGGTGATTTAGAAGTTCAAGTTAGTTCAATTACAGCTTTTTCTACTCAAGGATATTTGCCTACTTGGATTAGCGCTAATCAATACGGCATTTTTGATGATAGTAGAAGTAATTTTTTAATAAGACCTTCCATAACCTATAAAGATAGTTTAAATAAGTCGTGGAGCTTTTCCTTTGGTGTTGATGCAATAGTTGACTCAAGAATTGGGGATAGTCGAATCCAACAAGCTTATGGGGAAATTAACTATAAAAGTTTCATGTTTTTGGTCGGTATAAAGGAAACTGACTTTTACAATCATATGGGAGCTTTAACATCAGGCTCATTCATGAACTCAAGAAACAACAGGCCTTTTCCAACAATTGCTTTTGGGTTTCCCGAGTATACTAATTTGCCTTTAACAAATGGATATGTGCAAATTAAAGGAGTGTTTGAACAATCTGTTTTAGAAGAAGATAGACATGTTAGTAACCCATTATTGCATAGGAAAAATTTTTATATTAAGTCCAATAAGTTGCCTGTGAATGTATTTGTTGGTGCAGCTCATCAAGTAATGTTTGGTGGAAGTAGGGATGGTGTTGATTATACTCCCTCATTTAAAGATTATTTAAAGATAATAATGGGATCTTCTGGAGGTGAAACAGCTACAGGAGGAGAGGCTACAAATAGATTGGGAGATCATATGGGCTATTTTGATTTTGGCTTAGAAGTCGATAGAGATGATTTTACCTTGATAGGTTATTTACAAAAACCTTTTGAAGATGGCTCCGGCTATCATAAGTTTTTTCGACGCAATAACGATAGATTTTTTGGATTAGGTTATACGTCAAAACAAAAGAAAATAATATCATCAATTTTGTATGAGAATATATATACAAAGTTTCAAAGTGGAGAAGGAATTCCTGATCCGACGGATAAGTATCCTGAAGAGGAAAGTAATTTCGGACATTCCTTTGGCGGAAGAGATGATTATTATAATAATTATATATATAAGAGCGGAAGTACTTATAAAGGAAATGTAATAGGCAACCCGTTATTTTTGACTTCACGAAGAGCCGGTTATTATTTTGATCAAGTACAGGACGAGTATGGATACATTGTGAATAATAGAATAATAGCTCATCATTTTGCAATAAATGGTTGGTTGAATTCAAAATTATCATATAAGTTGTTTTATACATATACCGATAATTACGGAACATATGCAGGGTTGAATCAAGGAAGGTATGAATGGGAGAGTATGAATCCGGATAGAGATCCATATAATGATGGAAGTACAACATATCAATTTCAAGATGGGCTGATACAAAATTCTATTTTATTAGAAGGAAAATATCATTTTGAAAAATCTCCAATCATTTTGAAAGCAAGTGTTGGTTTTGATTTTGGGGATATGACGAATAATTTTGGAATGTTGCTTGGTTTGAAATGGACATTTTCAGATTTATTGAAAAAGACAGCGAATGAAAAATAATTTTTTACTGGTACTAGCAGGAGGCATAGGCTCACGTATATGGCCTTATAGTAGACAAAATAAACCCAAGCAGTTTCAGGATATCCTTGGGATAGGAAAGAGCTTTTTGCAGATGACTGTGGAAAGGTTTAGCGATGTTGTTCCTTCTGAAAGAGTTTATATTCTTACGAATGAGAATTACAAAACGCTGATCATGCAAGAACTTCCTGAACTCAAGGAGAATCAAATATTGCTAGAGCCTTGCATGCGAAATACAGCTCCATGCATAGCATATGCGACATGGAAAATCCATCAACTGAATTCTGATGCGAATGTCATTATCGCTCCTTCCGATCATTTTATTTCTAGAAAATATAGATTCGAAGCGATCGTAAAAGAGGCTTTAGACCTTGCTGTGGATAAGAAGTCTATTGTTACGCTTGGGATGACTCCTCACCGTCCAAATACAGGGTATGGCTATATTGAAATCGACGAGGAAAAACCAAATGGGACGGCCTTTGCTGTGAAGAAATTTACAGAAAAACCGGATTTGAAAACCGCGATTCAATTTATTAACGCGGGGAATTATCTTTGGAATGCAGGATTGTTTATAGCAAGTACGCAGGCTTTGAAAGATAGTTTTGAGAAGTTCACACCTTCTTTGGCAGTGATATTTGATACTATAGAAAAAGATCTGAATACTGATAAAGAGCAAGAAACGATTAATGTGCATTATCCCGACTGCGAAGATATTTCCATAGACTTTGGAATTATGGAAAAGTCGGAAGATATATTATGCATTCCTGCTGAAATTGGTTGGTCTGATGTTGGTACTTGGGGCTCATTGTACGAGATGTCTGAAAAAAATCAGGAGGGCAATGTCATACATGGCAATGCTTTGACCTTTGATACCAAGAATTGCTTGATAAAATTGCCGGATGACAAGCTGGCTATTGTTGAGGGGCTTAGCAACTATATCGTTGCTCAGAACGATAATGCCTTGATGATTTGTCCTTTGGAAAGCGAGCAAAGAGTGAAAGAATATCTAAAAACCCTAAAGGAAAAGAAAGAAACGCCTTTTATATAGATTTTAAAGAAAAGTTGAATTGTTGGCTTTTAAAGGTGAAGGACAAGAAATATTACTTATCAATTCGTTATGAGATCGATAAGTAATATTTTATTGAGGTTTCCAGTGTCTAGATTTTTTGTAACTTCTTTATCAAGAAAAATTAAGGAATAATGATTTTGAATTCAGCTAAGTTAAAATCCTAAAACCAAAAAGGAGCTATTCAAAAGATTCTCTTTATTATAGCTGAACTGCTTTTCTTCAGTACTGCCAATGAAAACTCTAGCCCCAGCAGCTTCCGCTACCGCTTGACCAGCGGCAGTGTCCCACTCCATTGTAGGCCCGTGACGATAATACACATCTGCTTTGCCTTCTGCAACCATGCAAAACTTAAGTGAACTGCCTACCGAGACTTCTTCTGTTACTCCATATTTTTGAAGAACCGCTTCCTCTTCAGGCGCTGGGTGAGATTTGCTTCTCACTGCGATTCGGTTTTCAGGCTTATTGTTTACTTCTAGAAGAGTATGGGTATTTTGGCCATCGATTTTGATAGCTTTCTCTCCGACAATACCTATATACATGATGTCATGCACAGGAACATAGATGATCCCAATGAGTGGTACATTGTTTTCAAGCAATGCGATATTGACAGTGAATTCTCCATTGCGTTTGATGAACTCTTTAGTACCGTCAAGAGGGTCTACCAAGAAGAATTTTTTCCAATCTTTTCTTTGTTGGTAATCTAGTTGTTCTCCCTCTTCGGAAATCACAGGAATTTCGGGACATAATTTTTCCAAGCCTTCCGCGATGACCACATGAGAAGCTTTGTCAGCCAGAGTCAGTGGAGAGTCATCGGCTTTATAGTCTACGCATTCGGATTGCGCGGGGTCGTTGTATATTTCAAGTATAGCTTGTCCTGCTTGTTTGGCAACCTTGGCCAATTCTTCAGCTAAAGCACTGTAGCTCATAGTTCAAGTGATAATATTTTTTGAATAAATGAAAATTAATATCAACTAAGGATAAAATATTTTTCACTTTATCCTTCTTTTCTAAAAATAAGCAAAAGATTTTTAAAGGCTTGATTTATCTATTAACTTTACTTGATAAATCTGACAGCATTGGTTGTTGGGTTATTGTTAATAGTCATAAAATATACTGCTAATGTCTGCACATATTTATCCAATATTTGACACTCTTCTCCAAAAAGAGGATAAGGAAAAAGTGCTAAAGCAAAAGGCTTGCGTGATCTGGATGGTAGGGCTTTCGGGTTCTGGAAAAAGCACGCTTGCAAGAGCTTTGGAGAATACTCTTCATGAAAAAGGCTACTTGACGCAACTATTGGATGGCGACAACTTGCGAACTGGAATCAATAACAATCTAGGCTTCTCCGAAGAAGACAGAATTGAGAATATTCGCAGAGCTGCCGAAACATCCAAATTATTTGCGAACTGTGGAATCGTAACGATTTGCTCATTGATAAGCCCTACAGAACAAATAAGGTCTATGGCAAAAGAGATCATCGGCGAAGAGGATTATTTTGAAGTCTTTATCAGTTGTCCAATAGAAGTGTGCGAACAAAGAGATGTGAAAGGGCTTTATGCCAAGGCTAGAAAAGGCGAGATAAAGCACTTCACAGGTATAGATTCACCTTTTGAAGAACCTCAAAATCCAAGTTTGATTATTGAAACGGACAAAGATGAATTGAGCGTAAGCCACCAAAAACTTGTGGATGCCGTATTAGAAAAAATAAAATATACTAGTTAAGAGAATAAAACACTCGATATAGATGAAATCATACAACCTCACTCACTTGAAAGAACTTGAAGCAGAGGCGATCTACGTGCTTAGAGAAGTTGCGGCTCAGTTCGAAAACCCAGCGTTGCTATTTTCCGGAGGGAAAGATTCAATTGTAGTGTCGCATTTGGCAAGAAAAGCATTTTTTCCTGCTCGCATTCCTTTTCCTTTGGTTCATATAGACACAGGTCATAACTTTCCAGAGACGATTGAATTCAGAGATAGATATGTAGAGAAAATAGGAGCTAAACTTATCGTAGGTTCTGTGCAACAATCTATTGATGAAGGAAAAGTAGTGGAGGAAAAAGGATTTAACGCTAGTCGTAACGCTCTACAGACAGTGACTCTTTTGGATACAATTGAAACTCATAAGTTTGATGCTTGTATCGGTGGAGCTCGTAGAGATGAGGAAAAGGCTAGAGCTAAAGAAAGATTTTTCTCACACAGAGATGAGTTTGGACA
Source organism: Aureibacter tunicatorum (assembly GCF_036492635.1). Classification (GTDB taxonomy): domain Bacteria; phylum Bacteroidota; class Bacteroidia; order Cytophagales; family Cyclobacteriaceae; genus Aureibacter; species Aureibacter tunicatorum. The sequence goes on along the minus strand of NZ_AP025305.1, from coordinate 4,116,908 downwards.
GTGGGATCCAAAAAACCAACGTCCTGAACTTTGGAACTTATATAATGGACGCCATCAGATGGGTGAAAACTTTAGAGTATTCCCTATTTCCAACTGGACTGAAATGGATATCTGGCAGTATATCTTGGCGGAAGGAATTGAGTTGCCATCTTTATATTTTGCTCATGAAAGAGAAATTTTCATGAGAGACGGAGTGCCTTTGGCCGCTGTGGATGTAATTCCTAGAAGAGATACTGAAGTAGTAGAGAAAAAGGTGGTAAGATTTAGAACGATCGGTGATATGACGTGTACTGGAGCTGTGTTTTCTCCAGCGGACTCATTGGAAGGTATCATCGAGGAAGTTGCTTCCAGTCGTGTGACTGAAAGAGGTACCAGAGCTGATGACAAACGTTCTGAAGCAGCGATGGAAGACAGAAAAAAACAAGGTTATTTCTAGTCAAATAGTCAACAGTTTATTCAAAAGTTTTATCGCAAGTCAGGAATTGATCCTTACTGCATATCCGAAATAGAAATTATGTCTGAAAATACAATAAATTCGAATGCTTACCTAGATATGGAATTGCTTCGCTTCACTACAGCAGGTAGTGTGGATGATGGTAAGAGTACGCTTATCGGTAGGCTTCTATACGATTCAAAAAGTATCTTTGAAGATCAGCTTCAAGCTGTGGAAGAGTCAAGTAAAAGAAGAGGCGACGAAAACGTTAACCTTGCGTTGGTAACAGATGGTTTGAGAGCTGAGCGCGAGCAAGGTATTACTATTGATGTTGCTTATAGATATTTTGCTACTCCTAAGCGTAAGTTTATCATAGCTGATACTCCGGGACACATTCAGTACACGCGTAACATGGTGACTGGAGCTTCTTCAGCGAACTTGGCGATTATCTTGATCGATGCTCGCCATGGGGTTATCGAACAAACTTGCCGTCATACTTTTATTGCTTCATTGCTTGGAATTCCTCACGTAGTGTTCTGTATCAATAAAATGGACCTTGTGGACTGGAGCGAAGAGGCATATGAAAAAATCAAATCAGATGTTGAAGCATTTACTTCTAAGCTTGACGTTAAAGATGTGAAGTTCATTCCGATCAGTGCTCTTAAAGGAGACAATGTAGTGAATGAGTCTGAAAATATGCCTTGGTACAAAGGTGGCACTTTGCTTTACCATTTGGAAAATGTGCATATTGGAAGCGACCACAATCATATTGACTGCAGATTCCCTGTGCAAACAGTTATTAGACCTCACTCTGATGAGTATCATGACTTTAGAGGTTATGCTGGTACAGTAGCAGGAGGCGTATTCAAAAAAGGCGATGAGGTAACGGTCTTGCCTTCAGGGTTCAGCTCAAAAATTAAATCAATTACGTCATTCGAAGGAGATTTGGAAGAAGCTTATGCTCCAATGGCAACTACAATCACATTGGAAGATGAGATTGATATTAGCCGAGGAGATATGCTAGTTCGTCCTAATAACCAACCAGAAGTAAGCCAAGATGTGGATATTATGGTTTGCTGGATGGGAGACAAGCCTTTGGTTCCGGGTGGTAAATACGCTGTCAAGCATACAACCAACGAAGTAAGAGCGATGGTGAAGGAAATCAACTACAAGATTGATATCAATACTTTGCATCGTATCGAAGATGATAAGGAGATCAAAATGAATGATATCGCTAGATTGAAGCTGAGAACGACTAAGCCGTTATTATTCGATAAATATACAAGAAATAGATATACTGGAAGTTTGATTATTATTGATGAAGCTACGAATGTAACTGTGGCGGCAGGGATGATAATCTAAACTCATTAGTTTATAATTCAATAAAAAAGGGCTCGCATTTGCGAGCCCTTTTTTATTGAAAAAGAAATATTTAAATGAAAAGGATATCACTATTGAATTAGATAAATATTTTATATTTTTAAATAATAATACTTTATGATTATTGTTTGTAATTTTTTTAACTATAACTAATTGTTGTATAAATGAATATTCAAGTAAAAACCGAACTCAAAACACATACTCGGAAAGCAATTGCTTCCATTGTTTTTTTTATTCTTGTGTATATTTTTATTTTGGCATTGGCTATAGGGTTAACAATTGGATGTGTTCTAGGTGGAATTCTATTAATAGCTAATGTGATGAACATATTCACGATTGGCTTGGGTGTCGGTTTAGCCAGTATGGGAGTTTTAGTATTGATATTTTTATTGAAATTTATTTTCAAATCGCATAAGAAAGATAGATCCCACCTTATTGAAGTCACAAAGGCTGAAGAACCTCAACTCTTTGCAATGATTGAAGAGATAGTTCTGAAAGTAGGAACCAACTTTCCCAAAAAAGTCTATTTGTCGGCTGAAGTCAATGCCGCGGTTTTTTATGATTCTAGTTTTTGGAGTATGTTTTTTCCTGTTCAGAAAAATTTGCTCATTGGGATGGGCTTGATTAATGGAATATCCAAGGATGAGCTTAAGGCTATTCTGTCACATGAGTTCGGACACTTTTCTCAAAGAACGATGAAAGTGGGAAGCTATGTGTATAATGTGAATCAAGTTATTCATAATATGCTATATGAAAATGAAGGTTTCGATAATCTTATTAATAAATGGGCAAACGCAAGTGGTTATTTCGCTTTTTTTGCGAGTTTGGCTTATCGTATAATTTCAGGAATTCAATGGCTTTTGATTCAAGTTTATGAAATTGTGAATAAGAGTTTTCTATCCTTGTCAAGAGAAATGGAGTTTCAAGCGGATGAAATTGCAGCAAATGTCACAGGGATTGCTCCTCTTAAAAGCTCTCTGTTGAGAACCGAATTGATTGATTATTCATTTAATGAAGTATTGACATTTTATGAAAGAAATTTTTCTAAAGGGTTGAGAAGCGAGAATTTGTTTGAAGAGCAGTCATATGTCTTAGATTTTTTAGCCAAGGAGAATGAACTTTCGATAGTGAATAATCTGCCGGAAATTAGCTTGGAAGAGATGAACAAATTCAATAAATCTAAGCTGGTAATTGAGGACCAATGGTCTTCTCATCCTAGTACAGAGCAACGTATTGAGCGATTATTGTCATTAAAATTTGGCGAGCAAGGTCAAAGCTCAAGGCTAGCTACATCAGTTTTTTTGAACTCTGAAAAACTTCAAAATAAGCTGACAAAACTTTTGTTTAGTCAAGTAAAGTTCGAATCAGAAACAAAAGCATTGTCTTTAACTGGTTTTAAGGGTGAATATAGAAAAGCGTTTTTGGAGAATTCTTTTGATAAGCTTTACAATGGGTATTATGATAATAAAAACCCAAATTTATTTGAAATGGATACTGTAAGTGACGTCGCTTTAGAGAATACTAAACTTGAGGAACTATTTTCATCAGAAGTAAAAGATAAAGTATACGTTGTATTGGCATTAATTTCGGACATGCAAGTAATCGAGCAGGTTTGTCAAAAGTTGATACCAATCAAATCATTTGATTATGATGGAATAAGATATACAAGAAAGACATGCAGTGCTTTATTATCAACATTAAGGCTTGAGCTGGAGAAGCAACAGAATCAAATCAGTGAAAACGACAAGGCTATTTATTCTTATTTTCTGACGACAGAAAAGCAGAACGGTTCTGAGGGGAATTTGAAACAAATGTATCAAGAGTTTTTTGAATTTGACAGACAGTATGATAAGCGAATGGAATTGTTTAATAGACTGACAGAGTCATTGAGTTTTGTGAACTATGTGCTAGCACCTGACCAGATCAAGGAAAACTTTTTAAATCTGGAACCATTGGAAGCTCAGTTTAAATCGGATATAGAGTCTTTGATGAAAGAGAAGAAAATAATCGAAAGGATTGATTCGGAGCATAAAGAAAAAATTGACTTATATCTATCTAAAAAATGGCAATACTTTGGTGTGGAGACATATTTTGATGAAAATATTCAAATGCTATTTATGGTCATTAATATATATGTTCAATTGTTGGATAATGCTTTTTTCTTAAAAAAGAAAGATTTGTTAAACTATCAGGTAAGCTTAATTTCAGTTTTAAAAGAGGCCTAAGCAAATTTTGTTTTTTTAGTAGTTCAATGGATTTTGAAATAGAAATGAGTTTGTAAAAAATGGAGTGATATAAAATAGCCTTCCTAATGAGCTTATAATACCCATTGGAAGGCTTTGCATGGTAATATTTTTTTAGAATATGAAACCTAAGCCGAGCTCGAATTGATTTGGCTCTTCCATAGCTCCTTCGTACTTATTGCTTCTAAATTGATAATTGGCTTTGTAGGTCCAGTTTTTCTTTGGCCTGAAGTTTACCCCAACGGTTATAATTTCAAGGTCCTTATAGTCGGCTCTTACTCGGTCCATTTGATCTCCCATATTGTCGATCCTGTCCTGCACTTTATCGTCTATGGCAAGGTGAGTGTTCAAACGCTCATATCTTATGAAAATAGGTAATTTCCAATCTTTATTCGGGTTGATCAAAGGCATGATATTGTATCTTCCTTCTAAATAGTAACCTTGGGTTTTTGACCCAAGCACTTCGTAAGTTCTTAATTCAGGGTCTGAAGCTTCGTTGCCAAGGTCGAATAGTTGGTCAGTGCCTGAGAGCCATCCTCTTGAGTATAAACCAAAGAATGTGAAGTTGCCGATATTATGAGCACCAACAATAGTCATCAAACCTAAATTGGTCTTCAATAAATCGCCGTTTTGCATTTTATATCCTCTGGATGCATCTCCATAATAACCAGCAAGAGACAACAGTGTATTGTCTTCATGCCCATAGGATAATTTACCATTGAAGGCAACTGAAGGAGGAATCTCTGTCCAAGAAGTGTATCTACCGTCTCTTATCCAAGTTCCTGAAGTGAAGTTTCTAGCGTCAAGACCTTTTGTAACACCAAACTGGTACTCGGTATTTTCCAATGGACTACCATAGATGAGTATACCTTGTTCCAGCCATTGAGACGGAATGATAGTTCTTTCCACTTCGGGCCTGTTCACACTATAGAACCCAATAGGCTCTTCATTGACATTCACCCATCCTAAGTTAAGAGGATAGTTACCTACTCTTAGGTTGAACAAGTCATGGAATAAGAAATCCAAGGAAGCTTCAATATTATATTCGAAATGGTCTTTCCCTTTGAAAAAACCGTCTTGTAAATACTCTAGCTGAATTTCACTCATAAAGATGATTTTGTCGCTGAATCTATAGCCGATATAGGTTCCGAATCTGTAGAGGTTTGTATAGTATTGTTCTATCTCTTTGCTTTCCTTGTTTTGAATAGGCGATTGATAATTTACGTAATTGATCTCTCCAAAACCGCTTATGCTAAGCTTTTGGTCTGCTGTAAATACCTTAGAGGAGGCATTGGCGAATCCAGCTTGTTTGATATATTTCAATTCCGAAATCGCACTCTTTTTTTCTTTTTCGTCGTGATTTAGTTCTTCTTGGGCAAAAGCAAAAAGCGATGGCAATAGGCATAGAATAGCCGCCAATAAATTTTTCATTTTATTATAATGGTTTTAAGCACATGTTATAAGTTAAGTGGTTGTTTTGCTTGCACTTCCTGTGAAATGACAACGAGCCATATATTAATAGCAGTTGCTATATGCAAAACGAATGAATATGTGTGCTTAAGAGAGGGGAGGAGGAGAGTCAGGCTCTTGATTAAGGCTTAAGTAAAGGCTTATATAGAAACTTTTTGGTTTTTTTGTTTCTATAGCGATGGACTCAGAAGTTGCAATACTATTGAAAACAGTATTCCAATATTTTTTTAATTGAGTATTGTCAGATGGAATCTCTTCAGAGTTTTCTTCAGCAGGGTCGAAATAATCGTTGAAATGATCCGAATCGCAAAGATGCATCACAAGTTCGAATAATGTATCGATTCTGCCATGGGGAAGAGCTTCTTCTTGTTGGAGTTTAGACATAGGAATATCCACACTGCTGTTTAGCAAGAATAAACAGAGTGGAAGCAAAATGTATGAACAGTGAATATGTCTAAGTGCTTTCAACATGAGATATGCAAAGTTGGGAGAATTTTTTCTCAATTTCAAAAGTTTGGAGTTATTCGAGCTTTTTCAAAGCTTCATTCTTTATAATTTTTAATTTGATCTTTGCTTTATGAATTTACAATGAGTTAAAATTGTCCTGTAATTTTATGGTGATAATAATTCAAATTCATCAAAATTGTATTTTGTAGTAATGAAAATAAGTGTATTTAAATGAAAAAATAATTATATTAGGTAGAGACATGAATACTTTTGCCTATGAATAATCATTACTTGAAATATTTTTTATTTATATTTTTCATCATTGCAGGAAGAACAGCCTTTGGACAAGAAGTTGATAGTGGACTTTGCGGTCATTTTAATGAGTATAAGGCTCTTAAATTGAGTCCTGAATATGCCCAAATAAAGCAAGCTGAAAACAAGCTATTAATAGAGTCAAACGAATTTCTTAGCCTGTCGAGAAGAAAAAAATCAGAAAAAATAGTCATACCTGTCGTATTTCATATTGTGCATGGCAATGGAGATGAGGATGTGTCTGCGGATCAAATCACGGATGCTTTAAGAATTTTGAATGAAGATTTTAATTTATCAGCGTCCAAGAAGGATGAAATTCATGAAAACTTCAAGGGGATAGCCGCTAGTGTAGGTGTCGAATTCAAATTGGCTCAAAAGAATCCTCAAGGAGATTCAGCGGATGGAGTGGAAAGGTATTATAGAAGAGATTTGACTAGTTCTGCTGACTTGAATGAATTGAGAGCTGAGATAAATTGGCCCAGAGAAAGCTATCTGAATATTTGGGTGATTAGAAGTTTGCCAAACGGTTCGGCAGGCGTTTCGAATTATCCAACGTCAACCATTGGGTCTAAATCTACTAATGATGGTGTTGTGTTGGCGCACTGGTCGCTAGGGAGTATTGGAACTTCACGTGATGGATATGAAAAGACATTGACTCACGAAGTAGGTCATTGGCTGAATTTGAAACATACATGGGGAGATGATACTGCAGTAGGAGATTCCAAAGGTTGTGGATTTGATGATGGAGTAGAGGATACGCCTAATACAATAGGGAATCAAGGTTGTGTCGAGGGCTTTGAATCAAGAAGTTGTGGGAGCTTGGACAATGTTCAAAATTTTATGGATTACACAACTTGTGGAGCAATGTTCACAGAAGGCCAAAAAAATCGAATGTTGGCGGCTTTGCATTCAAACATCGCGCATAGAAAACATTTATGGACAGAGGAAAACCTGATAGCTACAGGTTTGAATGAAGGTTTGCAAGTGAATTTTCTTGTGGAAAATTCAACTTTGAGAATAAACCAAGCATTGAATATCATTGATAAGTCAAGTGTTGATGATGATTTGGTTGAGTCTTGGAATTGGCGATTAGACGGAGCGACTCCAAGTGAGTTTTCGGGCAAGGAATTACCCGCGGTATATTATTCCAACATAGGAGAATATGAAATTTCGCTGATAGTTGAGATGAAGTCGGGCGAAAAAGTCAGTGTTAGCAGAAGTGTGGAGGTAACTAACGATATAGTAATGGGAATTACTAAAGAAGCGTATGTTAGCGAAGCGAAATTTTATGATAATGGGTATAAAGAAGATTATTTGCTGGGATCGGATCATACCATAACGATTTATCCATTGAATGCAAATAAGAGAATTGCCGTTGATTTTTTCTCGTTTCATTTGGAAGAGGACTTTAATTGCGGTTATGATTATTTGGATATATTTGACGGCGAGAATACTAGCGCTCCTTTTTTAGGGAGATATTGCGGAAGGAATAATCCGGGAATGTTGCAGGCACAAGGCAGTTCCGGGGCATTGACATTCAGATTTGTAAGCGACGCATCAAATGAGCACGCGGGTTGGGAAGCTAGAGTCTTTGAAATGGAAACCCCATCAGGAATAGATGTCCAGCTGACTGCTAATAAGAGATTTCCTTTGCCTGAAGAACAGATCGTTTTTGCCGATATGTCTGTAATTGGAGAAGAAATAGAAATAAAAACTTGGCTTTGGAATTTTGAAGGTGCGGATATCAGTTTTTTTGAAGGTGAAATGCCTCCTCCAATATCTATTGATAGGGAAGGCGATTTTGATGTCTCATTGGCGATAGAGGATATTGATGGGAATTTTTATTCCAAAGTGTTCAAGGACTTTATTAGAGTTCGAGAAAATTTTCGAATGAACGATGAAGTCATTATCACAGATGCAGGAGAGTTTTATGATAGTGGAGGACCTTTTTCGAATTACTCGTCAGGAGAAAATAGCGTGATGACATTTTATCCGGTGAATGAAGGGGATGCTGTGAGAATGGAGTTTGTCGAATTTCAATTGGATTTAGGAGATTGCGCTTTTGATTACTTGGAAGTATTTGACGGCTCAAGCACGGATGCTCCATTGATAGGAAGGTTTTGCGCTAGGGATAAAGTGGTTAATGTAGGGAAGTACATACAAGCGATGAACGCAGAAGGTGCTTTGACCTTTAGATTTATCTCAAATCAACAGTTTGTTTCTTCAGGTTGGAAAGCAATTATTGACAATATTCCAATGAATGGTATTTCTGTGAATATTAACAAGCCGGATGATGTTTACATTAATCAAAGCACTGATTTGATATTGTCAACAAATATCTTGAATGAGAATATTAGCATAGACCATGTGGTTTGGGAGACTGAAGGAGCGGATGTTTTTGAGCATATTGGCAATGACCAAGTAACTGTGACTTATCCGGAAAAGGGGATATTTGATATTACATTAAGAGTTCACTTGACTTCGGGAGAGGAGTTGGAGTACCTGTTTGAGGACTTTATGGAAGTTAATGATGGATTTGACGAAAATTTCCAAGAAATAAGAACTTGTTCTGGCAGGTTTTACGGAAATGTATGGAATTATAGCTTTGGTCCCGGAGAATATTCAGTGACTACTATTTATCCTAGGGAAAGTGGGAATGCGATTAAGCTTGATTTTGACAAGTTTTTATTAACAGATAGTGAAAACTGCGAGTCCGAGTATGTTATGATTTATGATGGTGTTGATATGAACGCTCCATTGATTGGAAAGTATTGCGGTGAGGAAATTCCAGAATCGATCATTGCTTTGAATTCATATGGTGCATTGACTATAGTTTATTATTCGGATCAATTTATTTCATTTCCAGAAATGGAAAGCTTTAGCGCGAACATTTCATGTGTGGATCAACCTCAATCTCTGAAGGCATTTTTTGAATCCAACAGGCAAATTATACCTGTTGGAGGAAGTGTTGACTTTAATCATTTGTTGAATGAATCTTCTAAAAGTATAGTGGATGATTATCGATGGAATTTTTCTGGGGCGACTGTTGAAGAGTCAATGGAAGAAAATCCGATAAATATAGTATATAACGAATTAGGAAATTTCAATGTCAAGCTTACAGTGAAAGGAGATGGAAAAGAAGACTCTCACGAAGTTAGCGATTATATTCAAGTGACTGACCAGTTTGCTATAGGGCAGAGCTATTCTGAAATGAATGTATGTGGTGGGTATTTTTATGATAATGGATTTGACGATGAATATTCAGGTTTTTTGGATGAGGTAGTCACTTTATATCCAAAAAATGAGTTAAGTGTTTTGACCATAGATTTTGAAGAATTCAATATAGAGTATTCGAATGATTGCAATAAGGATTATTTGGAAATATATGATGGGCCAAATACAGCATCGAAACTGATTGGCAGATATTGTGGTAGTGAGAGTCCTGGCTTGGTAAGGTCGTCAGACGCAACAGGCGCTCTTACATTTAGGTTTGTTAGTGATCAAAGCAATCAGACTGTTGAGCCCGGATGGAAAGCGAAAGTTTCTTGCGAGCAAGTGCTATTTAAGCCAATCGCTGATTTTGATTGGGAAGATGGAAAGTGGGTTACTGTTGGAGATTATATTGAATTTGAAAACTTAACGATAAACAGTTCCGAAGAATATCTTTGGTTTATAGATGGTCAAATGATCAGTGATGATAAGCATTTGGAGAGAGAATTTGAAAACTCCGGTTCTTACGAAGTAAGATTAACTGCGATAAATAAAGCAGGCGAAGATTCAATAGTCAAAATAGTTAATGTTGATGATCTGCCAATAAGTGAATTCACGATGCTTCAGAGTGAGATATTTGTTAATGATCCTGCTCAATTTCAAGTTCAGCATAATATGAATCATAGCTATGAATGGAGTTTTGATTTTGGCGAAATTATAGAAGATGAGAGCGGACTTGTAACGGTTAACTTTTCAGCTGAGGGAATGTATGATGCAAGTTTATTGGTAATTAATAGAGCTGGCAAGAGTGCTTCTTCGACCATGTCTTTAGGTGTGTTGAAAGACCCAAATACTGGAATTGATAGCAAGAAAAAGCTCAAGGTATATCCAAATCCAGTTGAAAAATTTCTTACGATCGAAGGAGTGGAAAGGGATGCAATTGCTTCAATCGCTTTGGTCAATGTCATCGGCAATGTGCAGAAAGTTTCGACATCTTATAATAAAAATAAATTATTCGTAGATGTGAGCACTTTGAAGCCAGGAATCTACATGTTGTCAATAATTATTGATGGAGAAAGAAAAGCATTTAAAATCATAAAGAAATAGCTTCAAGTACAAGCCTGAAGCTATTTTAAAATTTATGAATGCAAGTCAACGACTACACGGCCTTGAATCTGGCCTTTCAGAATTTCATCTATATATTTAGGAAGCTCTTCCAAGGTGCAGTATGTTGCTAATGACTCAAGTTTTTCGCTTGACCAATCATGGGCCAATTTATTCCAGATGGTAACTTTTCTTTCAAGAGGCAATTCAACAGAATCAATGCCCAATAAGTTCACATCTCTTAGAATAAATGGGAAAACGGTTGTGTTTAAGTTCATGCCACTAACTAAGCCGCAAGTGGTAACCGACCCGCTGTATTTGCAAGACTTTAATACTGAGGCAAGTATTTCACCACCACAAGTGTCAACAACGCCAGCCCACTGTTCTTTAAGCAAAGGACGGTTGGCATTTTCAAGCAGACTGTCACGAGAGATAATCTCTTTGGCTCCCACTTTCTTTAGGAAGTCTTCAGCGGATTTTTTGCCACTGCTAGCGAACGTTTCATACCCAAGAGCGCTCAATATTGCTACCGCCACGGAACCAACGCCTCCGGAAGCTCCGGTTACCAATACAGGACCATTTTCAGGTTTTACGCCGGCTCTGATAAGCTTGTCAATGGATAGCCCCGCTGTAAGACCTGCTGTGCCGTAGATCATGCTTTCTCGCATATTCATGCCCGCAGGAAGTTTTGTAGCCCATTGGGAAGGAACGCTTATCAGTTCTCCATAACCTCCAGGGGTATTCATACCCAAGTCGTACCCAGTTACTAGCACTTCGTCTCCAACTTTAAAGTTGTCACTATTTGTCTTGAGGACGATACCTGCGGCGTCTATGCCCGGAGTGTGTGGGAAGTTCTTGGTAACCCCTTTGTTGCCGGAAGCTGAAAGTGCGTCTTTATAATTCAAGGACGAAAAATATACTTTTATGATAGTATCATGCTCAGGCAAAGACGAAGTTTCCATTTCTTCGATCTGGGTAATATATTTTCCATCTTGCTCTTGTACTCTCAGTGCTCGAAATTTTTCTGGGATATCCATTTGATGAAATTTTTAGTGTGATGATTTAGTAAGAAAATAAGACCTTGGCCTAAATTGTTTTCACATATTTTGAAGATATAGACTAGGTTAAGTTTATAGTTTTGGTCGGTTATTGGACAAAATTAAGTGTTTTGATAGCATGAAAATATGATTTGTTCCCATAAGATTCTAAAAGTTGATAAAAACATGATCCTTTGGGTTAGAAATGAAAACAATTCTTAAATTTACAGATAATAGGATTCATGTAATTATAGTGAAATAAGAGAAATATAAACAGATATAAATCATGTTCAGAACGCATAATTGCGGCGAATTGCGCGCCGCTAATATTGGAGAGCAAGTGACGCTAAGCGGTTGGGTGCAACGCTCAAGAGATAAAGGTGGAATGCTATGGGTTGATTTGAGAGACAGATGGGGAGTTACTCAGCTTTCTTTTGAAGAAGGAAAGACGGCATCTCAAATTCTTGACAAGGCTAGAGAATTGGGAAGAGAGTTTGTCATTCAGGCTACTGGCGAGGTTATTCAAAGAGAATCTATGAATGATAAAATGCCAACAGGCGAGGTTGAAATCTTTGTCAGCGACTTGACGATTTTGAACAGTTCGCATATTCCTCCTTTCAAGATCGAAGATGAGACGGATGGCGGAGAAGATCTTAGGATGAAGTATCGTTATTTGGATTTGAGAAGAAATCCTGTGAGAGAGAAGCTTCAGCTTCGTCACAAGATGATGCGTGCGGTAAGAGATTATTTGGATCAAAAAGAATTTATCGAAGTTGAGACTCCAGTGTTGATCAAATCAACGCCTGAAGGTGCTAGAGACTTTGTAGTGCCTTCGAGATTGAATAAAGGAGAATTTTACGCATTGCCTCAGTCGCCGCAGACCTTCAAGCAGTTGCTTATGGTATCTGGTTTTGATAGATATTTTCAGATCGTAAAGTGCTTCAGAGATGAGGATTTGAGAGCTGATCGTCAGCCGGAATTTACTCAGATAGACTGCGAAATGGCATTCATCGAGCAAGAGGATATTTTGAATTTGTTCGAGGGAATGACTAAATACCTTTTCAAGAATGTGAAAGGTGTTGAGATCGAGGATTTCCAAAGAATGGAATATGCTGACGCTATGAGGCTTTACGGTTCAGATAAGCCTGATATTCGCTTCGGGATGGAGTTCGTTGAGTTGAATGATGTAGCGAAAGAGAAAGGATTTAAAGTATTTGACGAAGCTGAATTGGTTGTTGGCATTAGAGTGCCTGGATGTGCTTCATATACAAGAAAACAATTGGACGGGTTGACTAACTTTGTCAAAACTCCTCAAGTAGGAGCCAAAGGCTTGGTATATGTAAAGTGCAATGAAGACGGTTCGTTCAAATCTTCTGTAGATAAGTTCTTCACGCAAGAGCAACTAGCTGAATGGGCTAAGAAATCGGAGGCTCAGCCGGGCGATTTGTTATTGGTGCTTTCAGGAGATACTGGCAAAGTAAGAAACCAGATGAATGTCTTGAGATTGAAGATGGGTGATGAGCTAGGTTTGAGAAAGCCTGAAGAGTATAAGCCTCTATGGGTAGTGAACTTCCCATTGTTGGAGTGGGATGAGGAAAGCAAGAGATTCCATGCTATGCACCACCCTTTCACTTCGCCGAAGGCTGAGGATATTCCATTGTTGGATACCAATCCTGGTGATGTAAGAGCCAATGCTTATGATTTGGTGATCAATGGAGTTGAAATCGGTGGAGGTTCTATTCGTATCCACGACAAGTCCACTCAAGCATTGATGTTTAAGCATCTTGGATTTACTGAAGAAGAAGCGAAAGAGCAATTTGGCTTCTTGATGGAAGCATTTGAGTATGGAGCTCCTCCACATGGTGGTATAGCTTTTGGCTTCGACAGGTTATGCGCGATGTTCGGAGGAACGGAATCTATCAGAGATTATATAGCATTCCCTAAGAATACTTCTGGTAGAGATGTGATGATTGACGCTCCTTCAGCCGTGGACGATGTTCAGCTTCAGGATCTTGGGATCATTAAGATTGAAGAATAGTCTTTTATTAGTATATTTTTCATGAATAAAAAAGAGACTGCGTTGATAACGCAGTCTCTTTTTTATTTTAGCTATATTTTAGTTTATAGCTTTATTAGTCTGAATACAGAGCTTTTATTCGCTGATTGAATTTTCAAAATATAGATGCCTTGAGGCTGATCTGATAAATCGATTTTTTGAGACTTTTGCTTTTCAATGATTTGCTGACCATCCAAAGTGTGGACTTCAATCAATGTCTCGCCTATTGCATTAATATTCACGATCCCTGAAGTTGGGTTTGGAAAGATGCTAATGTTGCTGTCATTTGCATCAACAGAGAGAACAACTTCGTTGCTGCGTTTGATGTTCAATCCATAATCTTCCACTTCTCCGCTGTCTAGGTTGTCGCAAGCTTCTTTTTCTTTATCCAGATAATGAACCATTACCCTTAAAGCAACTCTTCTGCCTATAGCAGCATCTTCAGGAGCTCTCAAGTCAACAGTGAATTCTTCTGTGGCATTTTGTGCGCTTGAAGTGAAATCTTTCACGCCAACTTCTTCGCTTTTTTCAAATACGCTGTTGTAGTTCCAGTCAGCCCATGCGATGATACGGATTGCATCGCCTTCTCCCGAGTTGCCGGTATTGGCTGTGATCGTCAAAGGTATGGTTTCACCTGCTTTGATATCTATATTATGGCTATCGATAAAGTTATTGTATTGATTCGTATTGCCGTTTGATTGGTCTATAGTTCCAATTTTCACATTATCTATATGACCATATCCCCAATAAGATGATCTAGGTTCGCAAAATTTGTATTCTATTACACTGATGAAGTTGTCTTTAGTAATAGTTTCAATGTCTCCATTAGAACCTGTGACTTCAAGAGTAACGGAATAGTCTCCAAGAGTTTTATAATGAATAGCTGGAGGATTTTGTCCTGAAAATGACTCAGGCTCTCCACCTTCAAAGGTCCATTCCCAATTAGATCCGCTTACATTATTATAAAATAAGGTCATATCCGAGAATTGGACTTTAGTATCCAATACCGGCGACATATTATCCGCGATAAAGTCTGGTACCAAATTGATAGATTCATCTATGATATTCAAGCCATAATCTTCGCTTTCTCCACTGTCAACTGTTCCGCATCCGTTTGCTCCCTCATTATTTCTTTTATAATTGGTAAGAACTCTTAAAGCAATAGTTTTTCCAATAGCGGCATTGTCAGGAACGGTAATATCAGCATTGAAAATTTGATCCTGATTTTTTGCAGGCGATGCAAACTCATTCAAAAGCAATTGCTCATTGTCTTCAAGAATAGCATTGTAATTCCAATCTGCCCAGACTCTCACCAAGACAAGGTCTCCGTCTCCAAGATTTCCTGTATTGACAGTTATAGAAAGCGGTATTTCATCGCCAATTTTGACGTTTGTCGAGAAGTCGTTTCGGTAATTGGTATATGCGTTGGAGTTGGTTGTAGTATTGTCAATGATTCCTATATTCACATTTTTGACAAAGGCGTAGCCGCCCCACTTTGAGTCTGTTTCGCATAGCACATAAGCGACTCTGATATAGTCTTCTTTTGTAATCGTCTTAATTTGTCCATCAGAAGTAGTTACCGTAAGACTTACATCAAAATTACCTTCATCTGAATAAGAAATAGCAGGAGGAACTTGTCCCGAATAGTTAGCTGGTTCGCCATTTTCAAACGTCCATTCCCAATTAGTGATTGTTACTCCATTGCTTACTTCAGAGATATCGCTGAAAGTCACGGGAGCGTTTGGTAATGGAGCTGTTTGATCCGCTTCAAAATTGGCAGTGAATTCTTGAGTACCTTTGGTGATATTGATTCCATAGTCTTCAATTTCACCACTGTCAACGGTATCGCATGGCTTGTCGCCTTCGCTGTTTTGAACGTAGTGGACCATTACTCTCATTCCTACTTTTTGAATTTCGGCGCCAAGAGGAACAGTGACACTGGAAGTGTATGTATAATCTCCCTGAGCATTTACATTGGCAATTTTAAATTCATGGCTTTCAACCAGCTCATCATCGTCAAAAGCGCTATTGTAATTCCAGTCTATCCAGACTTGGATACGATTGTAGTCCTTTTCCCCAGAGTTGCCTTTGTTTACTTTAATGGTAAGCGGATAGGTTTCTCCGGTTTTCAACTCTGTTACTTGTGAATTAAAGTAATCAGTATGTCTTGCCTCTCTATTGGTTGTATTGTCAATTTCTCCAAATTTTACTTGAGTAATCCCCGTGTAAGTTCCGTACCGGATATTAGGATCGCAATATTCAAACTTGGCTTTGATTATATTTTCTTTAGTGACTTCATCTGTTTCGTCATTGCTGTTTGTCACTTTTAGCGTAGCGCTGTAAGTGCCTTCAGCCTTATAATATACTTTTGGAGGAATCTGTCCTACATGAGAAGAAGGTTCTCCGCCAGGGAACGACCATTCCCATTTTACAATATCAATTCCAGCTGGAGCGGTTGAAATATCTGTAAAACTTACAGGGTCTGCGAAAATAACTTCTTCTGGCCCGAATACAAAGTCCGCGGCAAAAGGGGCATCGGAAGGAATAATTAATATACCATAATCTTCTACTTCACCGGTTTCATAGTTTTCACAAGGGTTTGCTCCATCATTATTGTTTTTATAATGAACCATAACTCTTAAGCCAACTGTTCCTTTTTCTACATTATCCGGCACTGTAATATTCATAGTATGGATAAAATCGCCATTGTCATCCACAACGTTTCCTAGAACATATTCCTGTGAAGTAAGCCTTTCATTTTCCTCATAAATAAAGTTTTGATTCCAATCCGCCCATACTCTCACCACATTAGTATCATTGTTACCAGAAGTTCCTTTGTTCATTTTTATAGTGAGGTCAAGACTTTCGCCTGTTTTAGCGCTTGTCACAAATGATTTTGTGAAATCCTCATATCCAGTGTTTCCAGTGTTTGAATCGATAGTTTTTAATTGAACACCGGTTATGTGACTATAGAATGTGCCAAATTGAGTGGAAGGCACGCAATAAGAAGTATAAGGATCCAAGAATGATATTTTTATCTTGTCATTTGAAGGGTTGTATACGTCATCAATAGGCGTATTCAAGGATGGCGCTAAGAAAGTAAGCGTCATTTGATCCACTTTATCGCTATTGGCATGAGCTTCAGCTTTGCCTGTCAATGTCAATGTAGCATTGGTGCTTGAGTTGACTGTAAGTTGAGCAGTCAGTCCCGCAGGAACATTAGTTAGCGTATAGTCCGCACCTGAATTTAATATTCCTGTTTTGGCAAACTCCAATTCTTCTCTCGCATCAATGCTGATACTGTTCTCTATCGCTCCGTCGTTCATGAATACTTCATTGAATAAAGAGCCTGTGTAAACCAAGTGTTTCCCAAGTTTAAAGTCATCCACTACTCCGGTTGCAACCAAATTGTCATATTGCCATAGTGTGATTCTAGCTTCATGTCGAAGTCCATATGAAGAGCCAGTCATTCTACCAACTTGACCTCTTGTGAACATAGCGTAATAGTTAGTGTAGTCCATGAAGTTTTCAACGTTCAAGGTTTCACCAAGGCAATTTTTAGAGCTTTTTTCTTTTCTGGAGCTATTGCCCTTTTTAGGAGTGTCTTCAACTCCATCGTCAGAATTGAAAGTCTCGCATCCGCCATTGAAGGTATGTCTTAAGCCTAGATAATGGCCAAATTCATGAGTTAATACTGAACGAAAGTTTTCACTTGTGTTTGTGCCAACATATTTGCCATTATAGACAACACGAGCTGTGTTTGCGTTGGTCATGCCCATGTCTGGAAGCCAAGCTACCCCTGAATTACCATAATCACCGTCATTATATAGATCCAATAAGATGTATACATTCATGTACTTTTTATTGTCCCAAGCATACTTTCTTATTTGGTTGTCATACCCTCCGCCATGGCCAAACCCTTTCTCGACAGGGTTGAAAGTCACACCTGATGTAGGATTGCCGTCAGGGTCTAGCTTTGCAAGTCGAAATTCTATATTCATTGCTTCTTTGATCCCTTGAAATTCTGCCATGATATTGGCGAAGTCCGGTCTTAAGCCTTGAAAATCTTGATTTGAAAGATCTAAAGCCTCTTCGATTTTGGCAATATCCAATGTTCTGCCTTCGAAGTCGGTGCCAAAAATGTGAAAAACTGTAGGGATGATATATTTACCATTGAGTCGTGGATCATCAGGGTACCAAGGTTCAGCATCGGCTGCTTTTCTGGATTGATGAATTTCTGTGACCAATGAAGAGTTGATTTCATCGGCTTTGCAGGGTTTGGGGGCATCACTGGTTTGAGCACTTAGTTTGATATGGCTGAAACAGCTTAATATCACTAAAAGTACAATCCTGTGTAGACTTTTAATCATAGTGATTTTAAATTAAGTTTGAGAATTAATTAACTTAATTTAAGTCCTTTTTTTTATTTTAAGCTATTTTAATTAATTATAGTTAATTTTAATTTACTTTTATGCACTTTTTTAGCTTAAAAAGAATCTTAAACCCAAGTTTTATGGTAATCCTTTTTTTGATAAATTATTCTCATAACACAAATTAAAGGTTTGATAACTTTGGCCAGTTTTGTCTAATACCATGAAACAAAAAAGCGTCAAGGCAGGCCCTTGACGCTTCAGTTATTTTGTAAGTAATAAGTTTTACAGTTCCAGAATTTTGAACTCAACTCTTCGGTTTAATTCTCTTCCTTCGGTTTCATCGTCATTTGTGGCAATAGGGTCTTTAGATCCATAACCAGCTGATTTGAGTTTTATGCTTGGCACTCCCAAGCTCACTAGGTGGTTGACTACTTTTTGAGCTCTCTTTTTCGAAATTTTGATACGTTCGCTTTCATTGCCTCCTTCATTATTATCAGTGTATCCTCCGATTTCTATTTTCATGCGAGGGTTTTCTGATAATAGCTTCTCAAGCTTGTTGAGCTCAGCATAGGATTCTTCGACAATATCATCTCCTGTTGGAGTGAAGTATAGATTTCTCAAAACACGTTTCACGCCAACTTCAATAGGAGTCAAGAACAATGTCTTTTCCAATTCGTCTTGCTCTCCAGCTCTTGGCTTGTAAATTAAAAGCTTCTCGCTTATAAAAACATATTTGTCTTTTTCAGCTGTCACCCAGTAATGTGAATCTTCTTTTGGCTTAAGAATGAATTCATATTTTCCAGTTCCTAAGCGTTTAGGATACCTGGTCAAATTCGAGTTGATATTCTTGATCGTGAGTTTGGTATCCATTGGGATACCTTCATCCCTGTGGATAATGTTTACAACTAGTTTCACTGAAGATTCTGGGATTTCTTCTGGTTGGCTTAATTCAGGCTTAACCGATGTTAGCGTTGGGATAGTATCATTGGTTTCAGCTTTTTGAACAAGAACCTTTTTCTCAGGTTCCAATTCCACCATATAGATATCCGTATATCCTTTGCCTCCTTCTCTTTCTGAGGCGAAATAAGCTCTTTTATTGTCCTTGGTCGTTACAAAGTAAATATCATGGTCTGGAGTGTTGATAGGGTATCCCATATTTTCAGGCTCAGACCAAGAATCGTTTTCTTCATCGTAAACACTTTTGAATATATCATATCCCCCCATGCCTTTTCTGCCTTTGGATGAAAAGTAAAGTGTTTTATTATCATAGTCGATAAATGGACTTTCTTCGTCAAAAGGAGTATTTATTTGTTTGCCAAGGTTGCTGATTTTAGACCAATTTCCTTTACTGTCTTTAGTGGCTTTGTAAATATCAAAACCTCCCAATCCTTCGGATCTGTCGCTTGCGAAGTAAAGCGTTTCTCCGTCAGGGGATATAGATACGGATGTTTCGGAGAAAGGCGAGTTTACTTTGCCTTTAAGAGGCTTCGGTTCGCTCCATTCTCCATTTTCGTCCGCCTCTGAATAGTATATATCGCCTCGATTCTCATGACTGTAAACAAAAAGCGTTTTTCCATCAGGACTAAGAGCCAAATTTGATTCATGATAAATCGTGTTGATTTTATTGCCGATGTTTTGAGCGTATTGCCATTCGCCATTTATTTTTCTGGAGATGAAAATGTCTTCAAAGTAAAAATTGTCTTCATCCACATCAATGTGAGTATTGTCTTCTTGTCTTCTTGATGTGAAGATCATCATAGTTTCATCCGCATTGATCACAGGTGCGAAATCATGGGCATTGGAATTGATTTTCGAACCAAGGTTGACAATGTTGTATTCTTTGGGAAGCTGAGTGAATTCGTCAGCGTTTTCGCACTCTCGAATTCTTCTTTCCACCTCTTCGCGAGGTACCATGTCCAAGCCTTTGTAAGATCTGTTTCTATCAAGTTTTGTTAAATACCGCTTGTAGTACTTTACTGCCAAGTCAAATTGATAACCATATTGGTAGGCTAAACCAATCTTGTATGCTATGTCGAAACTATAGTCAGGGTCAAGCTCATATACTCTTACCAAGTATTTGGCAGCTCTGTCTTTGTTTATCGTTTGCAAGTACAAATCACCAGTCATGTAGTTTGCATAAACATTTTCAGGGTCAAGGTCAGCGGCTTGCTTATACATTTCCCTGGCTTGGGAGATTACCTTTGTGGAACGGTAAACCTCGTCCGCCAACTCGATAAGTTGCTCAGCCGGTGTTTTTTCCTTCTCAATAGTCTGCCCGTATAAAGTGTTGGCCGCAACGCAAGCCAATATGAAAAAAAATAATCCTAATGCTCTCTTTATCATCTTCGAATACGATTATGAAATCTTGTCATCTTTTCCCCATGCCATCAATGGTTTGGTTTTCAGATGGTTGAAGTAAATATATGAAATTTACTTATTTATAGAAAGTAATTTGCTTCAAAAACAAGTTTAAAAGTATGTGGTGGGATTTATGTGAATATTTTAAGTACTAGTACATGAATAGGATTGATATTATTTTTCATCAAATGATATAATCTCTTCCGAATACAGCAAGGGTAAACACAAAGTGAAAGGAATTAGGTTGATAGCATGGAATGAGAGCCAATTATGGGCTTTGAATTCAGTTGCATGGGCATTATTAGTCTGATTTGTATTTTTTTAATTGATAAAGAAGAAGCGAATTACGATATTTGCCCGCAAGTAAAAGAGTTGAAAATCAATATATAGTCAAATGAAGATTGTTTCTGCGGAGTTTTTAATAAGTAATTCTGATTTTAAGAAGTGTCCTAAAATCAGAGAGCCAGAATATGCTTTTATCGGAAGGTCCAATGTGGGCAAGTCTTCTTTGATAAATATGCTCTTGGGAAGAAATAAGTTGGCGAAAGTCTCTTCCAAACCTGGAAAAACACAGTTGATCAATCATTTCAAAGTCAATGAAGGCACTTGGTATTTGGTTGATTTGCCGGGGTATGGATGGGCGAAAGTCTCGAAATCATTGAGAAGCGAGTGGGAGCCAATGACCAAAGGGTATTTGACTACGCGCGAGAATTTAGCTTGCGTGTTTGTATTGATAGATTGCAGAATTCCACCGCAACAGATAGACTTGGATTTCATCGATCAATTGGGAGAGTATGGAATACCTTTTATCATAGTCTTTACCAAAGCGGATAAATTGACAAAAAACAAAGTTCAATCAGGAGTCGCTGCTTTCATGAAAGCTTTGAAGCAAAGATGGGAAGAGCTTCCTCAGTATATCATCACTTCTTCTGAGGCCAAGACAGGCAGGGACGAATTGCTGGACTTTATTGGAGATATTAACGAGTCGATAAAGTCCTGACAGAAGCTAAATGCTTGCGAGTTAATATTTTTATGCGAATAGTAGTGAATTCTATTGAAAAGGAATATTTTTGCAGGCATTGCAACGGAATTATTCGATTAAATATATTGTTTAAAAAGAAATTTTGAGTCGTATGAATTTAGCAGAGGTAGCGTCAATTTCGGGTAAAGGAGGTTTATTCCGAATTGTAAGTCCTACAAGATCTGGAGTTATTGTGGAGAGCTTGGATGGCAAAAAATCGAGGTTTGTGGCGAATTCCAATAGCAGAGTATCTATTTTGAAGGAGATTTCGATATATACCCATGACGAAGATGGTTCTATTCCTTTGGAAGATGTATTCGCAAAGATATTTGATGAATTTGGAGCTGATCCCGGTGTAGGCAGCACATCTTCTAACGAGGAGTTAAGATCTTTTATGCTTCACATCCTTCCTGATCATGATCAAGAGAGAGTTTATTTCTCAGATATCAAGAAGTTGGTAAGCTGGTATAAGATTCTATTGAATATCGATGCTGAAGCTTTTGTGAAAAAGGCCGAAGACAACGAAGCTTCTGAAGAGTCTGAAGAAGAAAGCAATTAATTTGAAGCCACTGTTGAGTGGCTTTTTTTATATCTCTTAGATAATAGTCATTATCACGATTGATTTTTTATACCATTTTATTTCCCTCTGGAGGGAATACAAAGGAGGATGATCAAGAAAGCCATAAAAAACTAATCGTGATAAATATTAATTATAAACTAAAAAAATAAATAAAGTGTACAATCAACTCGTCAAGCCAATATTGTTTAGAATGACAGCGGAAAAAGCGCATCACTTCACAGTGAAGTTGTTGAAATTCGCCAATGCTGTTCCCGGAGTGTCTTCTGTTATGAGAAGTATTTACAAAGTGGAGGATAAGCGCTTGGAGAGAGAAGTGTTTGGCATCAAGTTCAAAAACCCTGTAGGATTAGCAGCGGGATTTGACAAAGACGCAGCCATGATTGATGAGCTTTCCAATGTTGGCTTTGGTTTTATTGAAATAGGCACCGTAACCCCTGTTGGACAACCGGGAAATCCTCAGCCTAGACTGTTCAGGCTAGTCGATGACAGAGCAGTTATCAATAGAATGGGTTTTAATAATGAAGGAGTAAAAGCTTCTGTGGAGAGACTTAAGAAAAGAAAGTCTGATGTGATTGTTGGCGGAAATATTGGGAAGAATAAAGCGACTGCCAATGAGGATGCTGTGAAGGATTATGAAATTTGTTTTGAAGAGCTTTATCCGTATGTGGATTATTTTGTAGTGAATGTGAGTTCGCCGAATACGCCAAATTTGAGGGCTTTGCAAGAAAAAGAGCCTTTGACGCAGTTATTGTCTCATTTGAAAAATCTAAGAGACGCAAAAGAAAAAAGAAAGCCAATATTGTTGAAGATTGCTCCGGACTTGACCGACTCGCAATTGGATGACATTGTCGACATATTGCAAACGGTTAAAATCGATGGGTTGATAGCTACCAACACCACTATTTCAAGAGATG
Organism: Aureibacter tunicatorum; assembly: GCF_036492635.1. GTDB lineage: Bacteria > Bacteroidota > Bacteroidia > Cytophagales > Cyclobacteriaceae > Aureibacter > Aureibacter tunicatorum. The sequence goes on along the minus strand of NZ_AP025305.1, from coordinate 4,093,970 downwards.
GATTGAAGACACCAAGTCAAGAGGTGGAAGAGATCGGAATGGGTGGTTTGAGCGGAAAACCATTGAGAGAAAGAGCTACTGAGGTAATAAGATATATTCATAAGAAGTCAAATGGAGCTTTCCCTATTATCGGTGTGGGAGGTATTGATAGTCCTGAAGACGCCATTGAAAAGCTTAATGCAGGAGCTTCTTTAGTTCAAGTGTACACAGGCTTTATCTTCAATGGTCCAGGCTTTGTGAAATCGATCAACAAGAGGCTTCTTGAAGAAAATTAATATTTGATGTTCGTTTGTATTATATTTTTATAGATGAACGATGATCATTTGTAAAGCATCTTCTTTCTAATTAAGAGATGTTGATATAACAAAATTAAAACCCCGCAAGTTGTAATTCTGATTCAAAACAGAGTTCGCTGTGGGGTGTATTTTTCTATTATGTACGCTTTTTATCTTGCAGGTTGTTCCGGATAGGTTCGAAGATGACCCTCCGAAAAAGCTTAGTATCGTGCAAGCTATTGAAAGAGCAAGGGTGAAAAACCCTAATTATTTAAGCGCTGAAGCCAGCGTTGAGGCTGCTCATGCGGACTTGAAAGGAGCTTTAGGCATGCTCTTGCCAAATGTTAGAGTGCAGTCGAATTATACTCACTTTATAAATCCGCAAGTTTTTACCATAGAGCCTAGGACATTTATCAACCCTACCAAAGAAACAATTCGATTCACTTTATTGCCTAACAATGCGCTGGATGCCACAGGAGTTCTCACTCAGCCAATTTTTGACAATCTAGCGTTTAGCGGTTATAAATCCTCAAAAATCAATCTTGAGCTTGCGAAACTTAAGACGATCAAGTCGTTCAATATGTTGGCTTTGCAGGTTAAGCAAAGTTACTATCAAGTATTGCTGACCAAGTTTTTATTGGAAGTGAATATTGTCACTTTGGATTATGCTAATCAAAATCTAGATGTTGTTGAGCAGAAATATAAAAACGGTGAAACTTCGGAATATGATCTATTAAGAGCCAGAGTTCAAAAATCGAACGCTTATCCTCCATTTCTTCAAGCCAAGAATAACTTAATCAAAGCGAAAAACACTTTAAGAGAATTGTTGAATATTCCTTTCGAACACGATTTTGTTTTGACTGATACATTGTTTGAAAAAGTGCCACAACGATTGGATACATTGGTGACATCTCAAGATGTGTATTCTAGCACTGATTACATGGTTCAAGAACTGAATGAAGTAGGAGCGTCTCAACAGATAAAAGTGAACGAAGCAGAGTATTGGCCTGTTTTGAGCTTCAATGGAACATATCAACGAAGCTTTTTAAACGGATTGAATCCTGCAACAGGTTATTTGGATTACAATGCTTTTGTGGGAGTGCGTTTGACATATACACTATTTGGTGGAGGCGCGCGCAAAGCAAAAGTTGAAAAAGCCAAGGCAATGTTCAGCATGGCTAGGCTAAGCAAAGAGAATTCATTTCTTGATTTGAAGAAAAAATTGATTGATAGCATTTTAGAAGTTAATAGGTCTGTATCTGAGATAGAAGCTCAAGAAGGAGCGCTTAATCAAGCGAGAAGAGCTTTGGAAATTGCTTTTGAAAGGTATGACTTGGGGGTAGGTACCCAGTTGGAAATAATAAGCGGACAAGAATCATTGAGAGCCGCTATGGCAAATTATGCTAATGCTTATTATGAGTATTTGATCAATATGTCTCAATATGATTATTTGACAAAGGATTATGAAGCGGAATATTGATATAATATTAGTGTTTGTTCTTATGGCAGTTGCAGCTTGCCATGGCAATAAGAAGAAGGAAGAAAAAAAGCAGGTTTTTTATCAGGATACGATACCTGTGAATGTGCTTGTTGCGGATACTTCATCTTTCTTTTTTGAAAAAAGGTTTGCAGGGCAGGCTTTGGGTATTCATCAAACAGAATTAAGATCTCTTTTGAATGACCGCGTGGAGCAAGTTCTGGTAAAAGTGGGGGATCGAGTAAGGAAAGGGCAAGAGCTTTTAGTTTTTGCATCGGATTTTGGAGACGCTAATTTGATTAAAGCGAAAGCAGCGTTTGAATATGCGCAGACAAAATATGAAAGAGATTCCAAGTTGTTTGCTGATGGAGCGATATCCGAACAGTCATACGATCAGTCCAGAGAAAATATGCTTGAAACGAAATCAGCTTATTTAATTGCCCAGAATGCAATTTACATGAGAGCGCCATTTCAAGGCGAGGTGCTTTCCTTGGATGTGAGAGTTGGCGATTTTGTGAATTCGGGTACGGGGCTTTTAAAATTGGCTAATTTAGACTCTTTGCGAGTAGTTTTTTATCCGGATATCGAATCTGTCGGCTTAATGAGCGTAGGCGATTCATTGGATATATTTCAAAATAACAAACAGACGAAAGGGAAAATATACACGATTGGAAAAGATTTGACTCAGAATAATTTGGTCAAAGTAGAGACAAGAGTTCCCAATGTCATAGGAGCATTGGCTAATCAGCAGGTTCAAATAATTATGAATTTAAGGTCACATGGAGACGATTTATATTCTGTTCCAAAAAATGCCATTAAAGGCCAAAAAGGAGATAATGGAGTTTACATTGTCAAATCATCCAAAGCTGATTTTCGTCCGATTGATATAATAAATTCTAATGACAGCATAGCGAGTGTGAAAGGCTTGAAAAAGGGTGATTCAGTAGTGGTAAAAGGCGGTGGACGATTGCAGGAGGGAAAGCGTGTTAAAATTATCAAAGTAGTTAGCTTATGAGTCTTGCGGAAGTATCAGTTAAGGAGCCTGTTTTCATTACGATGATTGTTGTCGCAATTGTTGTTTTAGGCCTTTTTGCTGCGGTAAACTTGAAGGTCTCTTTGCAGCCTGATGTTAATTTTCCCTACGTCTCTGTGACGACTACTTTGGAAGGAGCGACGCCAGAGGTCGTGAATGACCAAATATCCGAGAAAATTGAGAAAGCGGTTAATACTGTAAGCGGTATCAAGCATATCACCTCAGTGTCTCAAAAAGGGTTGTCTCAAGTGATTATTGAATTTGACTTGAAATCAGATCCGGTTGTGTCAGAAGAGAAGGTAAGAAGCAAGGTTGATGCTATTTTAGAAAAACTTCCGAGAAAAGCGAAGAAACCAGTAGTCCAACAATTTGACGTGTATACTCCTCCAGTGATGAGTCTTGTTGTTACAGGAGAAGGTTCTGAAAAAGAAATTACTCTTGAGGTAAAGAATGTTATATCGAAAGTATTGGAGAGTGTGGATGGCGTAGGTCGTGTGGAAATTGTAGGAGGAGCTGAGCCTCAAGTCAGAGTAGAGTGCGATAACAATAAGTTGAAGGCATATGGAGTGAGCTTAAATGACGTGGTTAATGCCATTAATGCGGAGAATGTGGAGATTTCAGCTGGTGAATTTGATTGGGGAAGTTATGAAACGTTGGTAAGCACCAAGTCAAAATTTAAGGAGGTAGCAGGTTTTGACAGTGTCGTGTTAAGCTATATGAACGGCGAGCCCGTTTACTTAAGCAATGTGGCAGAAGTCGTAAATGGTTCTAAAAAGCCGACAAGTTTAAGCCAATTGAATGGCAATAATGCTTTGGGTTTGAATATTGTCAAACAGACAAATGCCAATTCGATGTTGGTAGCCGAAGGTATAAAGGAAAAAATAAAATTCTTGGAAAAGAGTTATAATGGCAAAATTAAAATAATTCCTATAGTGGATGTCAGCAATTTTATCAAGAGTGAAAACGAAGCCGTCTTCGTGGATTTGATCTTGGGCTTTTTGTTGACAGTTTTAGTGGTTTATGTCTTTTTGGCCAATTTTAAAGCAACAGTTATTGGCGGTATCGCTTTGTTTACTTCTTTGGTGGCAAGTTTTATTATGATGTATTTAATGAACTTTTCCATCAATTATATGACCATGTTAGGTTTGACTTTGTCGCTGGGGTTGCTGATTGATGATGCGATAGTGATTATTGAGAATATTTTCAGGCATTTAACAAGGGACAAAGTTTCTCCTAAAGCTGCTGTGGTAAAGGCGTCGAATGAAATATCCTTAGCAGTCCTTTCTACAACGATGACTATTGTCGCTGTATTTTTGCCGGTTGCATTTATGCCGGGACTTATTGGTGAATATTTCTTTCAATTTGGGCTAACTGTTGTTTTTGCAGTATTGGTATCCTTGTTTGTCGCTTTTACTTTGACGCCAATGCTATCGGCCCAATGGATTTCCTCTGAAGATTTGGGTGCGAATTCCTTAAGCAAAAAAACTATCTTGAATAGGTTTCATGAAAAGTTCAATCAACTGTTTGACCGGTTGATCGATGGGTATACGAAGTTTTTAAGAGCTTCATTAGCGCATAAGAAAAGAGTAGTTGGAATTGCTTTTGGAATTTTATTGGTGACTTTTTATTTGTTTAGCTTATTAGGCACGGACTTTATTCCAGTCACGGATGTCGGTCAATTTATTATCAAAATGAAAGTGGACCCCGGGGGAAGCTTGGAAGAGTCTGGGGAAGTCTCTAAGCAACTTGTAAAAGTGCTTCTGAAGGATAAAAGGGTGACGAATGTGTATACATCGATAGGCGCAGCGGGAAATCCTGTGACAGAAGGAGAAATATCTGTTCTGTTGGTGCCGAAGAATAAAAGAAAGGAGGGCACCGAAGAGATAAAGAACTATTATCGAAATATTTTCAAGGATATACCGGGTGTTGAGTTTTCTTATTTGGGCTCTCCGGGATCCAACGATGAACAAAGTTTGATCGAGTACCATATCAATGGATTGTCGCTCGACTCATTGAGTATGTTGGCGGAGCGTTTGCAGGCAATTTATCAGCGAATTCCTGGTGTGGTTGATATTCAAAATGATTTGGCGAAGCTACAGCCTGAATACAAGATTAATGTAGATAGGTTAAAAGCCGCTAAATTAGGACTTCACTCTGAGGATATCGGGAATATATTAAGAACTGCGTTAAATGGCGATATCGCTTCATACTATGATATTTTTGGAGATCAATTAGAGGTGTTTGTTCAGTTGAGGCGAAGCCAAGTGAGAGATATTGAAGATTTGATGTCTGTGAATATTAAATCTGAAAATGGAGATCTAGTGCCTATAAGTTCCATTGCTACTTACGACAGAATTAATACGCTCAACAAGATTGTGAGGTATGATAGGAAGTATTCTGTATCGGTAACTGCAAATTTATACCAACAGCTGCTTGGAGATGCTATGGCGGAAATTCAAAAGAATGTCAGCGAGTTGGATATGCCTACGGGATATAATCTAACCCAAGGAGGTTATACTCAGATTCAGTCTCAGTCCACAGAAGCTATGATTATCGTTTTCTTGTTTTCTTTAATGTTTATTTATATGATTCTGGCTTCGCTATTTAGAAGTTACAAGCAACCAATGATCATCATGCTTTCCTTGCCATTTTCTTTATTGGGAGCTGTTGTGATGTTATTGGCTTTTCATAATTCATTGTCATTGATGGCTATGATGGGGTTGATAATGCTATTGGGTTTGGTGACCAAGAATGCAATCTTGTTGATCAACTATGCCAATCAAATGAAACTTCAAGGAGAAACAACAACAGAAGCATTGGTTTTGGCTGGAAAAGTTAGGCTAAAGCCTATATTGATGACTTCGGCGGCTATGGTATTTGGGATGATACCCATCGCATTTTCAAATTCACTTGGAGCATCTTTTAGAGCCCCTATGGGAAAAGCTGTAATGGGAGGTATTATTAGCTCCACTATTTTCACATTGATATTCATACCTGTTGTGTATGATATCATTGATAAAATATTTATGAATAAAAGGCATAAAAAAACCGCTGAAGATTCTAATTCTCCAGCGGTATAAGGTATAATTTTTTTAAAGCTATTTTGCGTAAGCCACAGATCTCATTTCTCTGATTACAGTAACTTTTATTTGTCCTGGATACTGCATATCAGTTTCGATTTTTTGAGAAATGTCAAAAGCAATCGTTTCTGCTTGAGTATCCGATACGGATTCAGCATCAACCATGACACGCAATTCTCTACCAGCTTGGATAGCAAAGCACTTGTTGACACCTTCAAAGCTTAGAGCTAAGTCTTCAAGATCTTTAAGTCTCTTGATATACGACTCCATAACTTCTCTTCTTGCGCCAGGTCTAGATCCTGAGATAGCGTCACAAGCTTGAATGATTGGTGAAATTAAAGTAGTCATTTCAATTTCATCATGGTGAGCTCCAATTGCGTTGCAAACGTCTGGATGCTCTTTGTATTTTTTCGCTAGCTCCATACCTAGAATTGCGTGAGGCAATTCAGGCTCTTCAGGCCATACTTTACCAATATCATGAAGAAGTCCCGCTCTTTTTGCCTGCTTGGAATTAAGTCCTAACTCAGAAGCCATTGTCGCAGCCAATTTTGCCACTTCTCTGGAGTGTTGAAGCAAGTTCTGTCCATATGATGAACGGAATCTCATTCTACCTACTAGCTTGATAAGCTCCGGGTGCAGACCGTGAATACCTAAGTCAATAACCGTTCTTTCTCCAATTTCAACGATTTCCTCTTCAATATTCTTTGTTGTTTTAGCAACAACTTCTTCGATTCTGGCAGGGTGAATTCTACCGTCCGTAACAAGTCTGTGCAAAGACAATCTCGCTACTTCTCTTCTAACCGGATCGAATCCTGAGATAATGATCGCTTCAGGCGTATCATCAACGATAATTTCAACACCTGTAGCAGCTTCCAAGGCTCTGATATTACGGCCTTCTCTACCAATGATCTTACCTTTGATATCATCGCTTTCAATATTGAATACCGATACGCAGTTTTCAATCGCATGCTCTGGAGCTGTTCTTTGTATCGTTTGGATGACAACTTTTTTCGCATTTTTAGTAGCTGTCATCTTAGCTTCTTCCATGATGTCTTTGATCGCCGAAGACGCCATAGTCTTAGCTTCGTTTTTCAAAGACTCAACCAATCTCGTTTTTGCTTCGTCAGCTGAAAGTCCGGCGATTCTTTCCAAAGCAGTGATTTGCTCTTGATGAGCTTCTTCAACAGCTTTTTCCTTGCCTTTCAATAACTCTAATTGACGCTCGTATTGATCTTTTTTCTTGTTTAGCTCGCTGTCTTTTCTTTTGTTTTCTTCAATAAGCTTGTTAAGGTTTACATCTTTTTGTTTGATGGTATTTTCCTTATTCGCCATTTGGTTTTTACGACGGCTTACATCTTTTTCAAAATCAGACTTGAGCTGCAAGTACTTTTCTTTCGCTTCGTGTATTTTATCTTTTTTGATAGACTCAGCACTAGTTCTAGCCTCTTTGATCATGAGGTCAGCTTTTTCCTGAGCATCTAGTTCCTGTTTTTTGAAAATTTGGCGCAATAAGTACCTTCCTATACTTACGCCAACTCCCACACCTACAATTAATGTGATTAAATAATATATTGCATCTCCCATTGCTTAATGATTTAACGGGGAAGAATACTTTATCATCAGGACTTAGGTATTCATTAAGTTGTTAAAAATTAAACTTTCGTAAAAAGTCAAAGTCTATATGTTGTCGCTCAAAAGCTTATTCAATTCATCAAGCTTCGACTCGAACACTTCTTCAGTCATCCCCTTATTGTTTTCCAGCTTGAGTTTTTCAACCACTGCATCAAATGCCGCCATTGCCAATAAGTCTTGGCGGTCATCCAGTTTGAATTGCTGTTTGAAGAATTTTAACTTATCATTGACCTGTTTACCAGCAAGCCTAACCAACTCCTCTTCTTCAGACCTAACTCGCATTGGGTATTCTCGATCACCGATTTTTATTTTTATTGAAAGTTTTTCCATTTTTTCCAACTTACTTAATGCTTAGATAAGCAATGCATTTATCTATTTCTTCAATGTAAGAATTCAATAATGCCCTAAGTTCAGATGTATCAGTATTTTCCACTTCAATACTGTTTACAATTGTACTAATATTCAATTTGTTTTGGTAACTCTGGACGTCTTCATCCTTCCTTTTGATTACTGACTTCAACTCTTCATTCTCTTTGGAAAGCATTTCGACTTCCTGTCGAAGCGTACTATGCTCATTAAGCAATACTTTGAGCTTTCTTTCTAGGGAATTTAATTTATTCGTCAGTTGATCATTTTTCATATAATTCGAGTATTTACAAAGTACGGAACAAATTCCGTACTTATTACTTCTAATTATTTTCTAATGTGTGCTCCAATTTGAAATTCAAAAGCTTTAATGAGCTTATTCATCGCTTTGTCGATGGTTTTGTCATTAAGTGTTTTTGTCTTGTCTTCCAAGATGAAACTAAGGGCATAAGCCTTTTTGCCGCTATCAATTTTGTCTCCTTCATAAGTGTCAAAGACATTGATGCTGGAAAGAAGTTTCCCTGCCGATTTCTCCGCGATTCCTTTTATTTGCTCATAAGTGATGGATTTGTCGATCACTAGAGATAAATCCCTTCTTACTGCCGGGAATTTTGAAATTGGCTCAAAAGTCTTGTCAGCTTTTACAGTTTTCAATAAACTGTCCCACTTGATCTCGGCATAAAAAATGTCTTGCTTGATCCCGAAAGCTTTGGCTATTTGCTTTTTAACAAGTCCCGCGTAGGCTATGACTTTGTTATTCAGCTTGTAAACGGCGCCGTACTCTAGGATATCAAGTTCGGTTTTTTCTATGTTTATACCTTTAAGGTTAAATTTATTGAAAATATTTAGAATATCACCATGTAAATCGTAATAAGTTACTTTTTCAGAGGTTTTTTGCCAGTTTTCAGTATTCTTATTGCCGCTAATACATATGCATAGATTAGCTTCTTCTATGTATTTTTCTCCTACTTTTTTGTAAGTTTTGCCAAACTCAAAAAGTTTAAGATCTTTTTGTTGTCTGTTGATATTGTGGGATATTACTTCTAGGTGATTGAATAACATCGTTTGTCTCAAAATATCAAGCTCTTCGCTTAATTTATTGAGAATATTGATGTTCTCCTCCGAATTCACGTGAGTAGTATGCTCATTGTATTTTGAACTTGTCAATGAATTTGTGATAAGTTCATTATACCCCAAAGACACTAATTGCTGCGAAGTGGATCTTTCAAGCTTAAAAGGTTCGTGAGCAGGGTATTCCGAAAGGAAGTTGCTGCTCAAGTGTTCTGATACCTCAATGTTGTCATATCCATAAATTCTCAAGATCTCTTCGATGACATCAGCTTCTCTTGTCACATCCACGCGATAAGCGGGAACTGTCGCTATGAAGCCTTCAGATGTCTCTTCAGAAGTTTTGATATCAAGCCTTGTAAGAATTTGGTGTATTAACTGGCGGTCAAGCGTTTTTCCAATAAGTCTGTCGATATTTCTAAACTTGACAGGCACTTTGAAGTCCTCGATTTTGTTAGGGTAAATATCTTGAACTTTGGAAGTGATTTTTCCTCCAGCGATTTCTTTGATTAGCAACGCTGCTCTTTTTAGAGCGAATATAGTTATGTTCGGATCAATACCTCTTTCGAAACGGAATGACGCGTCTGTTTTAAGCGTATGGTTTTGAGAAGTTTTTCTCACCCAATCAGGAGAGAAGTAAGCCGATTCAAGGAAAATAGAAGTTGTATCGTCTTTAACTCCTGACTCTAATCCTCCGAAAACGCCAGCGATGCACATTGGCTTTTCTTCATTGCAGATCATCAAGTCATTGGACTTCAACTTTCTTTCTTCACCATCCAAAGTTTTGAATATAGTGCCTTCAGGCAAAGTCTTAACAATGACTTTGTTGCCTTTAACTTCTCTAAGATCAAACGCATGCAAAGGTTGCCCTGTTTCGTGCAATACATAGTTGGTGATATCCACTACATTATTGATTGGGCTTAAGCCGATAGCTTTAAGTCTGTTTTGCAACCACTCTGGAGACGGCTCAACTTTGATGTTGTCAATGGTAAGGCCTGCGTATCTCGGACAAGCATCGAAATTTTCTACAGAGATCTCAATATTTTGTTCATCAGCTATGGTTTCCATATCGAATGAAGAAATATTAGGCCAATTAACATCGTTGCCTTGCACTGCTCTGATATCTCTAGCTACTCCAATATGAGACATGGCATCAGCTCTGTTAGGCGTAAGCCCGATCTCAATAGTGTAATCACTGTCAAGTTCAAAATACTCAGCTGCCGGCGTCCCATTTGGCAAATCTGTGTCAAGCACCATGATACCATCATGCGATGTTCCAAGACCAATCTCATCCTCAGCGCAAATCATACCCATGGATTGCTCTCCTCTGATTTTCGCTTTTTTGATAGTGAACGGCTCATGTCCTTCTGGATAAAGAGTGCTGCCAACTTTTGCTACAACAACTTTTTGGCCCGCAGCGACATTGGGAGCACCGCAAACAATAGGCACTATTTCCACGCCTATGTCAACGGTTGTTTTGCTTAGCTTGTCCGCGCCAGGGTGCTTCTCACAAGTAAGAACTTCACCAATAACCAATCCTTTCAGTCCGCCTTTTACTTGCTCGAATTCCGACAAGCCCTCTACTTCCAAGCCGGTAGCCGTGAGAACATCCGAAATTATTTCGGGTGAATCATCTATTTTAATATATTCTTTAAGCCAATTGAATGATATCTTCATTTTTACTTATATGCTCTATTTTGATAATGCTTACTATAATTAACAAAAATAATTATTTCATTTATTTGAGCGATGTTTTTGCGTAATAAAAAATTTTTTCTAATGACTTTTTTAGCAAATCTTGCTCATTGATTGTCTTTTTGGTTCATATCAAGTCAACATGTTATAGAATCCCTTCGTCAGCGAAGCTTTTGTAGCAATGATCGCAAAATATGATATGATCAAGAATTTGGATGTCGAGCATTTTACCTGCGGCAACAAGTTTTTTCGTCAATGCCAAGTCGGCTTGCGAAGGAGTAGGGTTGCCCGAAGGATGATTGTGAGCGATGATTATTGCTTGCGCCTTTTGTTGCAAAGCTTCATAGAACACAATCTTCGGGTCGGCCACAGTGCCTGACATGCCCCCCAAGCTTATGCGCTTCTCGCTGAGTATGTCATTGGCTCTATTTAGAAAAAGGATCCAAAATTCTTCATGATGCAGGTCCATGAGATGCTTTTGCAATACTTGGTAAGCGTCTTTTGAAGATTGTATCTTTGGTCTGGAAATAGGCGAGTGCGAAGAACGACGTTTTCCGAGTTCCAAAGCGCTTATAATTGCTATCGCCTTGGCGGATCCGATTCCTTTGAACTTGATGAGCTCATTGAAGTTCAATTTTGCAAGGGAGTTCAAATTATTGTCGCTTTCTTTTAGAATGGATTTGGCTAGATCAACTGCGCTTAGCGACTTGGTTCCTGAGCCTAAAAGTATAGCTAGAAGCTCGGCGTCAGAAAGGTTGTGCTTGCCTTTTAAAAGCAACTTTTCTCTTGGGCGGTCTGCTTCAGCCCATTCTTGTATGCTCAGGTATTTAGCTTGCATCTAATAAGATTTGATATGAAAGCAAGCGTTGCAAAATTTAAACCATAAGAGGCGTGGGCATAAAAAAATAAAACCTTGCGATTTGCAAGGTTTATATCTTATAGGCTGTTAACGTATTTCGTTAGCTTAGATTTTTTGTTAGAAGCGTTGTTCTTGTGGATGATGTTACGCTTAGCTAACTTGTCAATCATACCTGTAACTTTTTTCAAAAGCTCTTGAGCTTCAGTTTTGTCAGTCGTGTGTCTCAATCTCTTGATGAAAGTTCTTGTAGTTTTCGACTGGTATCTGTTTCTTAATCTTTTAGCTCCGTTAGAACGAATTCTCTTTAAAGCTGACTTATGATTTGCCATATCAAATTTATTATCTGTATATTTTCTTCTAATTCTATTTAGGTTCGCAAAGATATTGCTTTTTGTAATTATTTCAAAAGCCATCTGTCAAATTATTGAAGAATTTTTTAAACTCCTCCAAATGAGATGACAAATGGCTTATGATAGAACCTATTTTTGTAACTTCTTGTATTTGATACGCTTAGGGATTTCATCGCCAAGACGTTTCTTGCGATCTTCTTCGTACTCAGAGAAGTTGCCTTCGAACCATTTAACTTGCGAATCTCCTTCGAAAGCCAATATATGCGTTGCTACACGATCCAAGAACCATCTGTCGTGGGAAATAACCACTGCGCAACCTCCAAAGTTATCAAGTGCTTCTTCAAGCGCTCTAAGCGTGTTTACGTCCAAGTCGTTGGTAGGCTCATCGAGTAGAAGTAAATTGGCACCTTGCTTAAGCGTCATGGCAAGATGCACTCTGTTTCGCTCTCCACCTGACAGTTGTCCTACTTTTTTGTTTTGATCCGACCCGCCAAAGTTGAATTTGCTTACATAAGCTCTGGAGTTGATTTGTCTGCCTCCAAGCTCTATTAGCTCATTGCCTCCGGAAATCACTTCCCAGACTGATTTGTTAGGGTCCAAGTTGTCATGCTCCTGGTCTACATATGCAATCTCGACAGTTTCGCCTGTTTCGAAATTTCCTGAGTCTGGAGCAAGCTCGCCAGTGATTAGTTTGAAAAGCGTTGTTTTACCAGCTCCGTTTGGTCCAATGATACCTACTATACCACCTTGAGGTAGTCTGAAGTCAAGGTTTTCATAAAGAAGCTTGTCATCGAAAGCTTTGGAAACTCCTTGAGCTTCGATTACTTTGCTTCCTAGTCGAGGGCCTGCAGGGATGAATAGCTCAAGTTTAGCTTCTTTTTCCTTAGCATCTTGGTTAAGAAGGTTTTCATATGAGCTGATACGAGCTTTTTGCTTTGCATGTCTGCCTTTAGGAGTCATATTGACCCATTCCAACTCTCGTTGAAGAGTTTTCTGTCTTTTTGATTCTGTTTTTTCTTCTTGAGCTAGTCGCTTTTGCTTTTGGTCAAGCCAAGAAGAGTAGTTGCCTTTCCAAGGAATTCCTTCGCCTCTGTCAAGCTCGAGTATCCAACCAGCTACATTGTCAAGGAAGTATCTGTCGTGAGTTACTGCGATTACAGTACCTTTATATTGTTGCAAGTGATGCTCCAGCCAGTGCACTGACTCGGCGTCCAAGTGGTTGGTAGGCTCATCCAATAATAGTACGTCAGGCTCTTGCAATAAAAGTCTGCACAAAGCGACTCTTCTTTTTTCACCTCCCGAAAGCTTGCTGATTTTTGCATCCGCTGGGGGTGTTCTCAGGGCGTCCATCGCACGCTCAAGTCTCGAGTCAAGGTTCCATGCATCGAATTGGTCTAGCTTTTCTTGAACTTCGCCTTGTCTAGTGATTAGCTTGTCCATAGCGTCAGGATCTTCTAGAACTTCCGGATCCGCAAACTTAAGGTTGATTTCTTCAAACTCTTGCAAAAGGTCGACGATTTCCTGAACGCCTTCTTCTATTACTTCTTTGACAGTTTTGTTGGCGTCAAGTTGAGGTTCTTGCTCAAGCAGTCCTACGCTGTATTCGCTGTCAGAAACTACTTCCCCTTGGAAGTCCTTGTCAATGCCGGCGATAATGCGAAGCAAAGAGGATTTACCTGATCCGTTAAGACCTAGAACTCCTATTTTAGCTCCATAGAAAAAAGAAAGGTAAATATTTTTCAGAACTTGCTTCTGAGGCGGGTAGATTTTGTTGACTCCCGCCATTGAAAAGATGATTTTTTCGTCGCTCATAGATGATTTATTTGCTTTTTAATGTTTGCAGATACCTAGTTACAGCTTATTTAATGCCATTTTAAAGGCCAATTTACTACAAAAGCGCTAAAATTTTGATATTGTGCTGATACTTTAGTTTGAATTAATTAGCTTTGTGATGCAATTAAGTTTAACCTGTTGTTTTAACGTAACGACTTACTTAGGTTTTGGAAACGAACGAATACGGAATCATTAAGGACGGAAAGGTGTATCTAAAAGCATTTTTGGATTACCCTGAACGCCAAATTGGAGAAGTGAAGGGTAGTGACGAATCTTCTCTTCAATACTTTGTAGATCGCTTTGAAGTGGCAAAAGGCAAAGTCGATGAGCTTGTCAATATGATAGAGAGTGCAACCAACAAAGGTTCATTCTTGATGAAGCTTGTGCACTTGCGCAAATATCTTTTGGAATTTGACGGGCTTGGAGATTATACTCCTCTTTTAGAGACATTGAATCGTTACGAGCAACAGATACAAGAGCTGATCGATAGAAACAGAATCAAAAATCTTGAAATAAAGAGGGCTTTGCTTTTGGAGGCTGAGGCGGTGAAAGAGCTGAAAGACTGGAAAGAAGCTACTGAGAAATTCAAGGATTTGAAAATAAGATGGTTGAAGACGGGTAGTGTAGGTCCCGACAACCAAGAGGTTGAGCAACAGTTTGACGAGATTTTAAACGGTTTCTTTGAAAAGAAGAAAGAGTTTTATCAAGAAAAGCAAAGCTTGATCAAAGATAAAGTATCTGCATATCAAGACTTGGTGGATAAGGCTGAAGCTTTCAAGGAAAGCGAGAACTTGGCATCGGCAGCGGATGAGTTGAAAAAGTTGCAACAGCAGTGGAAAACATTGGAGCCTATTCCAGCAAAGTTTAGAAATGAGCTTTGGGAAAAATTCAGAGCTGCTAATGACGAAGTTTTCAACCGCCTGAAAAAAGAGCGTCAAGTTGAGAGAGCTCAAAAGCAGGGAGAGACATTGACTTCTATGGTTGAAAGAGCTGAAGCGTTGGCTGAATCAACTCAAAATGACCATACTAGTGCTTCAGAGGTTAACAAGTTGATGTCTGAATGGAAAAAGACATTAAGGTTCTCCAAGTCAACGGTTGATAGCAAGTTGATGGATAGATTCTATTTCGCTTGCGATAAAGTGACTGAAAGAGGGTTTGTGGATAAGCTTTGCAAATCAAAATTCAAAGGCTTTGACCAAAAGGACAAGTTTGAGCAAGATAAGCTCAAATTGAGAATCCTTCAAGATTTATATCATAGAGATCAAAAAGATTTAGATCTTTTTAATGAAAATATGGATAAGTTTGGCTTGGGAGGAAATGAAATAAGCTCTATGCTATCTGGAAAGCATCAAGTGAAGGAAAGAAAAGTAAGAGTGAAAAAAGCTCTAATTGCTGAGCTAAAATCCCAGTTGAAGTAAGAAAAAATGTATAATTCAATTAAAGCTCATCATTTGATGGGCTTTTTTTATTTGGCTTACAACAAAATTAAACTTTTATCGTCTATTCAGTACGAGCAGAAAAAAAGTAGATATTGAAAAAATAGTAGTTTTTTATTTGAGAATAAATTTTATTTTTGCACGACAAAATAAGAAACGACAAAAAATTATCAAGGAGGTAAATATGTATTGGACTTTAGAATTGGCTTCTTACTTGGAGGATGCTCCATGGCCGGCTACAAAAGATGAGTTGATTGACTTTTCTATCAGATCAGGTGCTCCAATGGAGGTAGTTGAAAACCTGGATGAGTTGGAAGATGATGGGCAACCTTATGAAAGTATTGAAGAGATATGGCCTGATTATCCTACTAAGGAAGATTTCTTCTTTAATGAGGATGAGTATTAATCATTCTTGAGTTTGAAATAGAGCAAAAAGGAATAAACCTTTTTGCTCTATTTCTGTTTGCTCAAAATAGCTTCTCCAAGATATAAATCTTCCGGGGTAGTGATTTTTATATTTTCGTAACTGCCTTCCACTAGATGAATCATGTGGCCTGCGTATTCAGCGACACTAGCGTCATCAGTGAAGAAGCTCATTTCTTCTGTTTGAAAGGCTTGTTTGATTACTTCCACCTTGAATGTTTGAGGTGTTTGAATAATCCTGTATGCTTCTCTGTCAACAGCTTGGCTGTTTCCTTCTGCGTTAAGCTTTCTAATAGAGTCTTTCGGCTTTACAGAGCAAATTGCATTGCCGTATTTTTCGGCTTCATCGAAAGCGTTTTGAATCATTTGCACTGTTGCAAATGGCCTTACTCCATCATGTATTGCGACTAAGTTATTGTTCTCGCTTTTTATACAGGCTAAGCCATTGGATACTGATTGGAAGCGACTTTTTCCCCCAAGGCAAGTTTGTATGTCCTTAATGTCAGTATATTGCTTCTTGAGTTCTTCCCAGATAGGAATCGAATCTTTTGGCAGTACCAGTATGATATTGATTTCTTTCGAAAACTTTTGAAATGCTCTAATCGTGTGAATGATGATTGGGGTGTTGTTAATTCTTAGAAACTGTTTAGGAATGCTTGATTGCATTCTTGTTCCACTTCCCCCGGCTACTATTATCGCATTATATTTCATAGGTAGAATTGTTAAGCAATAAAAAAAGCGACACAATAAAATGTCGCTTTCAAAAGTGATGTTTGAATATTTTAGATGATTAGCATAGCATCTCCATAACTGAAGAATCTATACTTCTCTTTAATTGCTTCTTCGTAAGCTTTCATAACTAACTCATATCCTCCAAACGCGCAATTCATCATTAATAACGTTGATTCAGGAAGGTGAAAGTTGGAAACCAAAGCATTGCAAATTTTGAAATCATATGGAGGGAAGATAAACTTGTCAGTCCATCCTTCATAAGCCTTTAGCCTGCCATTAGCGGAAACTGAAGATTCTAATGATCTCATTGAAGTGGTTCCGATAGCGCAAACTCTTCTTTTGCTGTCTAGAGCTTTGTTGACCGCTAGCGCTGTGTCTTCCAATATTTGGAAGTTTTCAGAATCCATTTTATGCTTCGTAAGGTCTTCCACATCCACAGGTCTAAAAGTGCCCAGACCGATATGCAACGTGATAGAAGCGATATCTATGCCTTTGATTTCTAGTCTTTTTAGTATTTGAGGAGTGAAGTGAAGTCCTGCAGTAGGCGCTGCAACGGCTCCTACATTTTTAGCATAGATAGTTTGAAATCTATCTCTGTCTTCTGGCTCAGCGTCTCTTTTTAGTTCCTTAGGCAGTGGCGTTTCTCCTAAGCTATCGATTGTTTTGTAGAAATCTTCATCATCTCCCTCATAAAGGAATCTGATTGTTCTACCTCTGGAAGTAGTGTTGTCAATAACTTCTGCTACCAAGTCGCCGTCTCCGAAGTATAGCTTGTTTCCAACGCGAATTTTTCTCGCTGGATCTACAAGCACATCCCAAAGGTGCATTTCTTTATTTAATTCGCGAAGAAGAAAAACTTCGATTTTCGCGCCAGTCTTTTCTTTGTTGCCGTATAGCCTTGCAGGAAAGACTTTTGTATCGTTATTGACTAATATATCACCTTCGTCGAAGTATTCTATGATGTCCTTGAATATGCGATGTTCTATTTCGCCTGTATCCTTGTGCACTACCATCAAACGAGACTCATCTCTGTTTTCAGATGGATATTGAGCAATTAGCGATGAAGGCAATTCAAATTTGAATTCTGATAATTTCATATTTTAATTTGCGGATTAAATTAAAATGTCCCCTTTAGGTCAAGATTACAAAGATAACCAATTACTTGGCAATGGACTTAATATTTTTGTAATTTTTTAAAATATTGAAGCTGGGATTGCGTTTGAAAGAGCTTGTTTTTCAAATAATTGCACCCAAGTCGCTAATTTAACAGCAGAAATTGTATTATGTTATCGACTTGACATAGTATCTGTGGCGTATTGAAAATTGAAAGCTGAGGTGTTTTCAATATTGTGCGAGCTTAAGTTTTGTCTTTTCTTCTCTTCCTTTTTTTTTTGAAATAATCTTCGTTTTCTGGATGTTTGATGCCTGGAGTATACTCTTTAAGAGTTATGTCCAAGGATCCAATTAGCAATTTTGCTTTGACTTTTAGCGGGATTTTATGCGTGTCGTCGGAAAGCCAAATCTGGATGGCGTCTCCTCCGTCAAAAAGCTTGTTGTTTGGCAAAATCGGGCTTAGAACCAAGGCTTCTTTTTTGCCTGCTTTGGTATTTATTATTTCTTTGCCTGTGAGCTTGATATGCATATTGTAGACTGTATCATCAAAAAAGCCGTCTATTCTAATACTGTTGCCAATTTGCAATGTGTCTAGATTGAATGTTCGGAGAAAATAGGCTCCGCTGACGATATCGCGTATATGACTGGGAACATTGAATGTGTCAGCTCTTATGAATTCGCCAGTTTCTTTATTCAATTTTTGGACAATAGCTTTATCTTCCGATTGCTCAAAGAGAATGTTTTGTTTTTTTCGATAGCTCATTTCGCGCACTCTGAGATAAAATTTTTCAGGCAAAAGAGATGTAGTGTCAACAAACGTACCCCATTTATCTTCCAAAGTAGCCGCTAAAGCAAATACACCCACGGTTTTGCCGCTTACTTCTAGATTATAGCAAGGTTTGTCATTTATAATATGAATGTCATCGCCAACACTTATCGTAGCTTCCCCCGCGTTGACAAATCCGAAATGTATTTTGTACAAGGCGACTTCCCCTTGAGAAAATGCATTATTGGTATTGTCTGAGCTGTTATGGTTCTTTTGAGCTGAAGCACTAATAGCAGTTAATGTGAGAATAATTGCTACTATAATCCTTGGCATATAAAGCTTTTGGCTCATGTAAATTATGTCTTTCGGAATAATATTTTGTAACATCATGCTTTATTATAACGAAAAAATATTTTTTTTTCTTATTCTTATGGCAATAAATTTACAAAGAAGGATATTTTTTTTTCAGATCATTGATATATTCTTTAATATTCTGATTGTATTTTTCTTTGAAATCTTTTTCTAGCAGACTGTAGTTCGCATTGTATCGCAAATAGGCCATGAAAAATGTGTTGTTAGGCGTGTATTTATCGAAATAATGCGGATATCGAGAATTTTCATGAAAAGAAACTGTGTCGAGGTTATGTATGATTTGTTCTATGGCTTGAGTTTTTAGTTGTTCTTTTTGTTCGATGCTTAAGGATTGTTGCTGCATGGATTGGTACAAGCTATCCATTTTTTTCGCTCCATGTAAGACATAGGCGTCGAATTTATGGCTGTCATGCCAGCCGTTGATATAATTTATGTAAGCTCTTGAAGTGTCGCCATAGTAGGTTTTCAGATATTTTACAGCTCCTTTATGTCCTATAAATGTGGCAAGGTTCTCGTTGAACTGCACGCTGTCTTTGACGAAAATGGTGCCGTGGGTTAACTCGTGAATAATAAGCTCAGCTAGACGACCGGTTTTATAATCCAACATGTTTGATAGTATGGGGTCGTTGAACCAACCTAGAGTAGACCATGCGCCGGCAGTTCGTATATTTGTGTCAAGGCCTTGTTGCTGAAGTTGCTTGCGTTCTTTTTTAGCCTCGTTTAGATTGAAAAAGCCTTTGTAGGAAAATTTGCCAATAAATGGGAAAGACCATTCTTTAGCTTTCAATTCGAATGGTTCGCAGGCGGTAAGTACGAACATGATGGGATCGCCGTGTTGGTCAAACATTTTAGTGTAGTTTTTTGACTTTTTGATCCCGAGAGAATCTTCTGCATATTTTTTGATTCGTTGTATTTGCTCAAGCTTGGTCTTTAGTGAGTCCGGATAATCCGGGTCTGTCAAGTATGTTTCGATTGGCTTTGCCTCGATGAGTATTTTTGCTTGACCGCTAGCTTGTTGAAGCCCATAAATGACAAGTTTTCTTTGTGAATATAAAAACACAGCGATCAGAGCTAGCAAAAAAAATAGTATTTTGTATTTCATTTGTCGGAATACGAGTTGATGAGTTTATTTTTTTATATTAAAAATAAATTTGAGCAAAGTTGTTCAGCTTTGCAAGGAAGATAGTGCGATAAAAAATTACAATAAAACAACTAAAAAATTTTGCAAATTAAAATTCTTGTCAATATTTTTAACACGATTTCAAAATTGAAGCTAACCTAATTAGTAATGGATAATAGAGAAGAAAAACTGAAAGCCCTGAAATTGACCATTGATAAATTGGACAAAGAGTATGGGAAAGGGACTGTGATGAAGCTTAGTGATGAGCGAGTTGAGAACTTGCCGGCCATTTCAACAGGCTCGTTAGGGCTTGATGTTGCGCTTGGCATCGGTGGTGTGCCAAGAGGTAGGATTATTGAGATATTCGGTCCTGAATCATCTGGTAAGACTACGCTTTCCATGCATTGTATCGCAGAGGCGCAGAAAAATGGCGGATTGGCTGCATTTGTGGATGCTGAACACGCTTTTGACAAGTCTTATGCTGAAAAGTTGGGTATAGATACTGATAATTTATTGATCTCGCAACCTGACAATGGGGAGCAAGCCTTGGAGATTGCGGAGCATTTGATCCGTTCTGGAGCGATAGATATTATCGTAATCGACTCAGTGGCTGCTTTGGTGCCAAAAGGAGAGCTTGAAGGCGATATGGGAGACAGTAAGATGGGCTTGCAAGCTCGACTAATGTCTCAAGCTTTGAGAAAGTTGACTGGAGCCATAAATAAGACGAATTGCACTTGCATATTCATTAACCAGCTAAGAGAGAAAATCGGAGTTATGTTTGGCAACCCTGAGACAACAACTGGGGGTAATGCATTGAAGTTTTATGCTTCTGTTCGTTTGGACATCAGAAGAATTGGCCAGATCAAGGAAAGCGCTGATAACATACTTGGTAATAGAACTAAGGTGAAAGTTGTAAAAAATAAAGTAGCGCCTCCTTTTAAGATAGTGGAGTTTGATATTATGTACGGAGAGGGGATTTCTAAAGTAGGAGAGATCCTTGATATAGGAGTGGAGCTTGGCTTGATTAAAAAGGCCGGATCATGGTTTTCTTACCAAGACAGCAAGTTAGGTCAGGGTAGAGATGCTGTGAAACGAATTATTCAGGACAATCCTGAGTTAATGGATGAATTGGAAAGCAAAATCAGAGCGACGTTTTCTCCAGTAGAGGATAAGGCTGAAGAAGAGGAGACTGAGAAAAGCGAAGCTTGATCTTAGATAAAATATTGAACTGTAAGTTTCTTGAAAAGAGCCTCTATCCGGGGCTCTTTTGTTTTTAGATCTTTTTGGATGATTCCATTAAAAAAAAAAGCGGTAAAAAGAATGTTAGCCAAATTACTTTGGAAAATGCCTCAGATTAGAAAATGAAAAAATCTTCTCTTATCTTGCAGGTTGATAGACAATTACTATAAGATAAATGATAAAAAATAGAGACGGGTTTTCATCGAAACTAGGGGTGATTGCCGCGGCGGCTGGTTCCGCTGTAGGATTGGGTAATATCTGGAAATTTCCATATGTGGCAGGTCAAAATGGAGGAGCTGCATTCATATTGATATATTTGCTGTTTACATTTTTGGTGGCTTTGCCGGTATTGCTTTCGGCTTTTGTTATGGGACGTTCCACTGGCAAGAATGCTGTGGGTGCTTTCAAGTCTGTATCACCTCGAGGCGCTTGGAAATATGTGGGGCTGTTTGGAATTTTAGCGGCTTTGCTATTGATATCATTTTATGGCGTGGTAGCTGGCTGGACGACCGAGTATGTTTATCTGG
Organism: Aureibacter tunicatorum; assembly: GCF_036492635.1. Taxonomy (GTDB): domain Bacteria; phylum Bacteroidota; class Bacteroidia; order Cytophagales; family Cyclobacteriaceae; genus Aureibacter; species Aureibacter tunicatorum. Next base: position 4,072,574 of record NZ_AP025305.1, on the reverse strand, counting down.
CATTGACAAATCAATTGAACTTGGGAACGGCGGAAGCTTACCAACATTTGTTTGAAAGCAGAGTGGCTAATCCTGAAAGCTCTATTTTTTGGCTGGCGATATTTTTGGCTTTTACCGTGCTGATTGTTATTTCAGGTGTTAAAAATGGCATTGAAAAATACGCGAAGTTGTTAATGCCTTTATTATTCGCGCTTTTGCTAGTGTTGGCATTCCGCTCAATAACGCTTGATGGAGCTGATAAAGGGATAGATTTTTTATTGAATCCTGATTTTTCAAAGCTTTCCGCAGAGGCTGTGCTTTCGGCTTTGGGACAGGCGTTCTTTTCTTTGAGTGTTGGTATCGGAACTATGGTGATTTATGGATCTTATATTCGTAAAGATGTCAATTTGCAAGTTACAGCAAGTGAGATAGCATTAGCGGATGTTGCCATCGCTATATTGTCGGGCTTGGCAATCTTCCCTGCTGTATTTGCTTACAATGTTAGTCCATCAGCGGGTCCTGGATTAGTATTTATCACGCTTCCTCAGGTGTTTCAATATATGCCTGCGGGTTACTTTTTTTCATTGTCATTTTTTGTGTTGCTTTTTGTCGCTGCTTTGACTTCTTCTATTTCAATGCTTGAAGTGTTGGTGTCATTTTTTGTGGAAGAGTATGATATGAGAAGAAAAAGAGTAGCTATATCGATTTCATTGGTGATAATAGTATTGGGAAGCATTTGCGCTTTGTCCAATAACTTATTGGCGGATGTGAAATTGTTTGGATTGTCAATTTTCGATCTGTTTGATTATATCGTTACCAATTTAGCTATGCCAATAGGAAGCTTTACGATTCTAGTCTTTGTAGGCTGGAGAATGGATCAAAATATAGTGAAGGAAGAGCTTGGACTAGGCAAGCGAATTAACCAAATGGGATACAATGCAATTATGTTTTTGGTGAAGTTCGTAGCGCCATCAGCGGTGCTGATCATTTTCTTGAATGGCATAGGTTTGCTTGGTTAATCAGAGCATAGCTTATAAAAGAAGTATTGGGTAGGAAGTTTTTTTTGCCCTGTACTATCTCCAATGTTGAACTTTTGAGCTCCTTCTATTTGCTTGGGATAACCGACATCATTGTATTCAAGTGAAAAAGTTTCCTTTCCAGTTAAATTATCGGATTGGAATTTATTCGCTATGGAGTTGTTTGGAGAAGAGTATTCATATTCAAGAATCAGACCTGCATAAGGAGTATTTAAGAATGCGGATTTTCGTTGATCATAAATGAGTTCAATAAAGAATGAAGTGTTGCCATATTGATCTCTCTTTACTCGACGAATCATATTGCCATTGCTGTCATACAAGAATTCTTCGGAATCCATGCTTTTATGAGAAATAGGTGTGATGCTTATTGGTTGAAGCCTTTTGTTGGTATGTATTAAGAAGGTGAACGTATCGTTATAGTCGGTTTTGACTGTTTTTTTTATAGTATTTTTATGAGGATGAATAACGAAAGTTATCTCTTCAAATTTCTTTCTTCTTTTCTTTCCTGATTTCGTAATCGTAAACCCTTCATCAGTATAATAGATCTTTTCTACCCAAGAAGAGTCTTTGTAGCTTTTGTTTAGTTTAGTAATGAGTCCTTTATTATTATAAGCAATACTGGTTCTGACTCCATTGTAGTCAGTAAAGTCAACTGGTTGGAGGCAAAGTTTTGAGTGGTTTTTTGAAGTGTTACAGGCAGAGATTAAAAGTGAAAATATAATTATTAGCCTGTATGGTTTCATAATAAATAGTGTGTTGATGCTCAAGATAGAGACAATCAACACACTAAAATGTTTTGAGGAATATTAATGAAGCAATTTTGCTTGCTATTGCTCGCTTTGCTCAGGTTCTACAGGATTCCAACCGCCTCCCAAGGATTTGTACAGAAGCACGGAAGAAATCAATTCATCTCTGACAGAAATACTAAGCTCTAACTCAGCGTCAAATTGCCTTCTTTGCGCATCTAGCACGTCCAAATAGTTTATGTATCCATTGAAATACTGGATATTGGCGATTTGAAGATATGCAGCGGAGGATTCGTTGACTTTTTCTTGAGCTTGGCGAATTTCTATGGCCTTGTAATGCCTAACAAGGGAGTTTGAGACATCTTCGAAAGCGAGCAGCACTACCTGCTTGTAACCTTGAAGAGCTTGTTCGTGCCTTGCTTTGGCAGCGACAAGATTTCCTTTTAATCTGCCTCCATTGAAAATTGGAGCTGTAAGACCTGCAAGGAAATCCCAGTATGTGGCTTGTAGAAATTTGTCAATAGAATTGCTGCTCAAGCCTATGTCGCCTGTTGATAGAGCCAAGCTAGGCAGCATATTGCCTTGCGCCACACCAACACTGGCATTGGCAGCTATTAATAATTGTTCAGAGCTTGCAACATCAGGCCTTCTGTTAATTAACTCAGAAGGTATGCCTGCGGGAACAATTGGGCTAACGGGAATGTTTTGGCTATTGAGCGATTCTCCTCGAGGAATTTCTTGAGGAGGCACGCCTAATAGAATGCTGATTTCATTTCGTTTAAATACCAGTTGCTCTTGAAGCTTTGGAAGTACAGCTTCAGTTCTTGCGAGTTCAAGCTGTGCCTGTATCAATCCTACTTCATTGCTTAACCCTCCCTCAAACCTTAATTTTGCTATACGTTCAGCTTCTTTTCTTGCGACAATGGTTCCTTGAGTGATCTCAATTCTATTGTCAAGATCCAAAAGCTCGAAATATGCCTGTGCCACGTTGCTGACAAGTGAAATGATGACCGCTTTGTAGTTTTCACTAGTGCTTAGTAACTCTGCTCGGGCGGCTTCATTCGCTCTTCGATATTTGCCCCAAATGTCAAGCTCCCAAAGCACGGTCGCATAGCCTTCATAAGTATCGGTCGTCTTAGTCTTTCCTTCGGAATTAACTTCTCCTTCAGTTTCATAAGTCAGCTTAGCACCAATTTGTGGAAATAATGGACTGGCAGCGACTCTTCTTAACCCAGCGGCTTCTTCGATTCTTGCCATTGCGATCAAGGCGCTTTGATTCTGAACAAGCGCTTGGTTGATTAATTCTTGAAGAACAGTGTCTTGATAAAGTTCCCACCAAGCCATGTCAGCTAGATTGGAGAGACTGTCCGTTTCATTGTCCCAAGTAGCAGGGATTGGCATTTCAGGTCTTTGATAATTCCTTCCAATCTTGCACCCCAATAAAGTGAACCCGAAAAGGATGAAATATATTAAATATTTGCAGTGTTTCATGATTCGTCGTCTTTAGGTTTGGCTTTGAATAATCCTGAGAGTTTCTCCTTTGCATCATTGATAAGAACATAGAAGAATGGGATGAAAACGATACCTATTAATGTGGAGGCAATCATTCCAACAAAAACTCCAGTGCCAATGGAGTGTCTGCTGGCAGAGCCTGCTCCGCTGGCAAGAACCAATGGGATCATGCCTAATATGAATGCGAAAGAAGTCATCACAATAGGTCTGAACCTAAGTTTTACCGCTTCCACAGCCGCATGCGCAGGAGAGTAGCCTTCCAATTGCTTTTCTTTGGCGAACTCAACGATAAGGATGGCATTTTTTGCGGATAGTCCGATTAGTGTCACCAATCCAATTTGAAAATATATATCATTTTCGAGTCCTCTGAACCATATGCCTACAAAAGCTCCAAGCACGGCAATCGGCAATGAAAGCAATACTGCGATAGGAATAAGCCAGCTTTCATATTGGGCTGCAAGGAATAAAAAGACGAAAAGTAGAACAATAGTCAGTATTGGTCCCATTTGGCCTTCGGCTTCTTTTTCTTGATAGGAAAGGCCGCTCCATTCAAACCCAATATTTTCCGGCAATACATCTTCCGCTAATGTTTCAAGCGCATCCATTGCTTGACCTGAGCTATACCCGTTGCCAGGGGTTCCGCTTATAGTAGTGGAAGTAAATAGGTTGAATCGGTCGATAGATCCCGGTCCAGTTGTATAATTAGTCGTTCCTAAAGCTGTCAAGGGGATCATGGTGCCATTATTGGCTTTTACATGAAACCATTGGAGGTCGGAAGGATGCTCCCGGTATTCTTGATCAGCTTGAAGGAATACTCTGTATATACGATTGAATTTATTGAAATCATTAACATATACGGAGCCTAAAAAAGCCTTCATCGTGGAGAAAATATCAGCTAATGGAGTTCCCAATAATTTAGCCCTATCCCTGTCCAAGTCAAAGTACAATTGAGGGATACCTGTTTGCATATTATTAGAGACGCCGGAAAGCGCTTTTTGCAATTGAGCATGCTTCATCAATGTGTCAGTGGCATTAACTAAATTATCCCAGCTGTTGCCGGTTTTATCTTGAAGCTGGAATTCAAAGCCGCCTGAATTACCCAAGCCGGGAATCACTGGAGGAAGAGATATGTAAGCAATAGCCTCAGGATAGTTGTAAAATTCACTTTCGCAATCTTCCATCACTTTTTGGACTGTCCAGTTGTCGTCTTTTCGTTCTTCCCATGGCTTAAGGATCACGATAAACAAGGCTCTCGATTCGTTGGTCCCAACTTGGTTGCTGGAACCTTTGATGCTTTGGACATGCGCTATCGCAGGGTGCTTGGTTAAGTATTTGATCGCCCTGTCAGCTACTTTGCTGGTTCGTTCCAAAGTAGCGCCTTTAGGCAAAGCAAGTTCAATATTGAAAAAACCTTGATCTTCCACAGGGATAAAACTTGTAGGTATTTTACTTCCAAGCAACACGATTAAAACAATTATGACAAAGAAACTAGTCAGTGTATGCTTCTTTCTGGCTAAAATGCCTTTGACAAAATCGGTGTATTTATTATTGCTTTTTTCAACCCATTGGTTAATGCTTCTGAAGACGATGTTTTGATTAGGTTCTCTTGGCTTTAATATGATCGCGCATAAAGCAGGGCTTAAAGTCAATGCAACTACTGTTGAGATCAATACGGATACAGCAATAGTAATGGAAAACTGCTGAAATAGTCTGCCGGTAATTCCTTCTAGAAAACTTACTGGAAGAAATACAGCGGCAAGCACAAGTGAAGTAGCCACAATAGCTCCTGAAAGTTCTTTCATAGCTTTATGGGAAGCGGCATAAGGTGAAAGTTTTTCTTCTTCCATAAGTCGCTCTACATTTTCCACTACCACAATGGCGTCGTCGACTACAATACCAATGGCTAGAATTAGCCCCAATAGGGTAAGCATGTTGATTGAGAATCCAAATGCTAACATGACGGCGAAAGTTCCTATCAATGAAATAGGCACCGCAATCGTAGGCACTAATGTTGATCTCCAGCTTTGCAATGAAAGGTATACAACCAATACAACTAGCACTAAAGCTTCAAAAAGAGTTTTGTATACTTCCTCAATGGATTCGGAAATATATATAGTCGTGTCGAATGGAATGGAGTGTACAATGCCCTCCGGGAAATTCTTGCTGATCTCATTCATCTTTTCTTTGATCTGTTCGGACACTTCGATGGCATTGGCATCCGGCAATAAAAAGATATCCAGCATGGCTGCATTTTGTCCGTCCAGCTCAGAGTTGTTTCTATAGTTTGATGCGGCTAATTCTACTCTGGCTACATCTCGAACTCTGATTATAGAACCATCTTCATAAGCTTTCACTATGATGTTTTCGAATTCTTCGGCATCTTCAAGCCGTCCTTCAGCCGTAATCGGCAAAGCGACATCAACATTATTGATCGGTGGAATACCAAGCTCTCCAGCCGCTGATTCTCTGTTTTGGTCTTTGATGGCACTTTGCAAATCTTTGATAGTAAGCCCATAAGAGGCTAGCTTGTCCGGTTGAACCCAGATTCTCATGCCATAGTATCTAGAACCAACATTAGAAACTCTTCCTACTCCCGGTATCCTTTTAAGGGCATCCAGCACATTGATGGTAGCGAAGTTACTTAGATATATTTCATCGTATTTTGGCTCATTTGATTGGAGACAAACTGTCATCAATCTGCTTGGCGATTGTTTTTCGATGTTGATCCCATTTTGCACTACTTCGGCGGGAAGGCGCGATTCGGTTCTTTTCACTCTGTTTTGAACTTCAATGGCGGCTATGTCCGGATCAGTTCCAACTTTGAATGTGATATTAATATTCAATCCTCCAGTGTTAGTGCTTCTGGAGTCCATGTAGATCATATTAGGCGTTCCGTTGAGCTCCTGTTCAATAGGAGTCGCTAGGGCTTCTGACACCACTTTGGCATTAGCTCCAGGATATGAAGTGCTTATTTTCACTACTGGAGGGGTAATGTCCGGGTATTGAGCGATAGGCAACAGGAAGATCGCCATGACTCCCAAAAGCACTATGATAATCGATAGCACTATTGAGAAGATGGGTCTGTCAATGAAAAATTCAGAATTCATTCTATTGCTTTTCTTCGTTGTAAATTAATTCTTGATATTGTTGCTCATTCAGGGCTTTTACTCTTTGGCCTGGAGTGAGCTTTTGGATTCCTTCCACTACGATAGTTTCGTTAGGAAATAACCCTCTTTTAATGGTTGTGCTGTTTTGAAATTGGACGCCTGTTTCGATAAACCTTCGCTCTACCGTAGAATCTGATTTCACAACATATACAAATGCGCCACCCTCAGCGATTTCCATTGCTTTGTTAGGAATCACAACCGTATTGAACTGAATATCTCTTAATAGTTTCACTGTTGTAGGCTGTCCGGGCAGAAGAATATTGCTTGGGTTTGCTACCACACCTCTTACAGCATATGTTCCTGTTTTGGGGTCTACTTCTGGCGCGGTGAAGTTCAAATCTCCTTTGTATTCGTATGTCGTATTATCAGGCAGTGTAATGGATACCACATCCTTTACTGGTATGGAATCGCTGCTTGAATTCAATCTTCTTTGCGAACTTAAGTAATCCAGCGCTGTCATATTGAAATTGACAAACATCGGGTCGGTTTGCACAACAACATTGAGCAAAGATTGCCCTTGGGAGCCTACAAGTCCTCCGATATCTACTTTTGAAGCTCCGATATATCCATCAAGGGGAGATCTGATATCAGTAAAGCTCAATTCTAATTTAGTTTGGTCAAGATCGGCTTTAGCGATTTCCACTTTGGCTTCAGCTGTTTCTTTTCTGGCAATAGCATTATCCAAATCCAGACGACTGGCAGCGTTTTGCTCAAACAGCGGCTTTATTCTGTTCAAATGCCTTTGAGCGATATCTAATTCCACTTTAGCTTCCGATAATTGGGCTTCGGATTTGATAACGGCAGCTTGATAAGGTCGTTTGTCAATAACATAAAGCAACTGGCCTTTATGTACTTTTGTGCCTTCTTCGAAGAGTCTTTTCTCCAAAAAGCCATTAACCCTCGCTCTTATTTGAACCGAGAGAGAGGCTTGTGTTCTTCCCACATAATCTCCATAAAATTTGATATCCTCAAGAGCTACCTTTGAAGTCGCTACTATTGGAGGTGGCGGCATTTTTTTGCCTTTATTGCATTGCATGAAAAGCAGAGCTAAAGTAAATATGAGTAGACTACTGATATAGCCTGGTTTTATTTGTTTTATTTTCATCTTCAACTTAGTGTTTGTGAATAAAAAATAAATAATATGTTGGTTTGGTTTTTAATTGATTGTTTGAAATTCTATGATTGAATTTTATTTATTTAATTTTGCTAAATATATAAATTAATATCTTACTAAAGGCGACTTAAGTCCTTGAATGTGAATTGTAAAATTCTGCAAAGATTTTTTTTGTACAAAGTGCGGACAATATAAAGCTTGTAAAAAAATCATATAAAGCATCTCAATGTAAAAAATGTTAAAAGCGGTAGTTCGTTTAATTAGATATTAAAAAAAAACAATTTATTAAATATTCTGTTAGTTAGCACACTTTTCATAGTGTATTATTTAAAATTATATGTAGTTCCATTGGACATTAAATCGTATTAATACTTACAGTAATTGATCCATATTGATATAGTAAAGTGGCGGGTGTCGATTATTAGTCTTTGTCTAATAATTATAAAACTATTTGATGATGAGAATTACTGCTTATGATCCAAATTCAAAAAATCTGAAATTCAAAAGCATAAGCGTAAAAGGTATTGACATATGCTTGGCTTCTTGATCAGTTTGGGGCTGGATATGTAAGTGATAGTTTTCAAACCTATTGAAGTTGAAGAATTGGATGAAACACCTTTATGAACACGATATATATGTTTATGAGAGTTATAAACATGGCAGAACCTATTTGTTGAAAGAAACAGATGTTTCTTATGAAGAAATACAGTATTTAAAGGAGACGCTGGGACTTAAGGATTGGTTTGAGGCGTATCCTTTTGATAAATAGTTCGTCGCTCGTTGTTTTTTTTTGTAAAAGTCGTAGGTGTAGAAATAAATCCTTAGTTTTGTGCAGATTAATTAAGCATGTAGGACTGACGCTAAAAGCGTATCGTTTTAAGTATTGCATTTGACGAATAGGGATTCATTTAAAGCGATCAAGCATGTTTATATTTCTAATATTGAAATAAAATAGTAAAATAATAAATCATGATTTCAGTATCTAATCTTTCGCTTAAGTTTGGAAAGCGAACGCTCTTTGATGATGTTAATATCAAGTTCACGCCTGGGAATTGCTATGGTGTGATTGGAGCCAATGGAGCCGGCAAGTCTACATTTTTGAAAATATTGTCTGGCGATGTAGATGCAACTACAGGTCAAGTGTCGATCACTCCTGGTGAGCGTATGGCGGTATTGAAGCAGAACCACTATGAGTTTGACGAGTTTCCGGTATTGGAAACAGTATTAAGAGGTCATAGTGACCTGTGGAGAGTGATGGCGGAGAAAGACGCTATCTATGCCAAGCCAGACTTTTCGGAAGAGGACGGTATTAAGGCGTCTGAGCTTGAAGCTGAGTTCGCTGAGATGGATGGATGGAATGCTGAGAGTGATGCGGCGGGTCTATTGAGCGGATTGGGTATCAAAGAGGACGATCATTACAAGTTGATGAAGGACTTGAATGGTAAGCAAAAAGTAAGAGTGTTGTTGGCTCAAGCTATTTTTGGTAACCCTGATATCCTTATTCTCGATGAGCCTACCAATGATTTGGACGTTGAGACGATAACTTGGTTGGAAGATTTCTTATTGGACTTCAAAAATACTGTAATTGTAGTATCTCACGACCGTCACTTCTTGGATACAGTATGTTCGCATATTGTGGATATTGATTTCAGCAAGATCAATATTCATACAGGTAATTATACATTCTGGTATGAGTCGAGTCAATTAGCGCTTAAGCAAAGAGCTGATCAAAATAAGAAGATGGAAGAGAAGAGGAAAGAGCTTCAAACTTTCATCGAAAGATTTAGCGCTAATGCTGCAAAGTCAAAGCAAGCGACTAGCCGTAGAAAGTTATTGGATAAGTTGAACTTGGATGAGATCAAGCCTTCTAGCCGTAAATACCCTGGAATAATCTTTAAGCAAGAGCGCGAAGCAGGCGATCAGATTTTAGAAGTGGAGGATCTTTCAGCTTCATTGGATGGAGTCAAATTATTTGACAAGGTTGAATTCAGATTGAATAAAGGAGACAAGGTTGGTTTGATTTCCAAGAATAAATTGGCGGTGTCGGCTCTTTATGAAATTCTTAATGGAAGACAAGAAGCTGAAACAGGTTACTATAAATGGGGACAGACGATTACTCATTCTTATTTGCCTGTTGACAACTCAGAGTATTTTGAGGGGGTTGATGATAATTTGATCGATTGGCTGAGACAGTATTCTGAAGAGAAGGATGAGGCGTTTGTGCGTGGATTTTTAGGAAGAATGCTTTTCACTGGAGAAGAAACATTGAAAAGCGCTCAAGTGCTTTCGGGAGGAGAAAAAGTGAGATGCATGGTGTCTAAGATGATGCTTCAGTCTCCAAATTTCTTGATGCTTGATGAGCCTACAAACCACTTGGATTTGGAATCTATTACAGCATTTAATAACTCGCTGAAAGATTATGATGGTTCGTTGATTATTTCATCTCATGACCATGAGTTCATGCAGACTGTTGCCAATAGAATCATTGAGCTAACTCCTAATGGTATCATTGACAAGCATATGAGTTATGACGATTATATCGCTGATTCGGAAGTTCAGTCAAGAAGAGAGGCAATGTATAAATAAAAGCGTATAAAAAATATTGGAAAAGGGCTTGTATTTTGCAAGCCCTTTTTATTTTTAGTTTTTTGTAATAGTAACAGATGTAGATGATAAGTTTGAGTTTGTGATTATAATTTCTTTTTCAGAAATTATTTCATAAGAAAACTCTTGAAGGTTATAATTTCCTCTTTTGTCACAGCTATTTTCAACGTCACTTTTTTGATAAGTTCCTTCTAAATAAATTTTAGAGTTGTCAAAATGATAATTGCCTCTCACTGAAATGCTTTGATTTGGACATTCTTCATTGATTTTATCAAAAGCAGAATTTTTTGAAAGACTCATTGAAAATCCATTTTCATTGAATGAGATTGTGTTTGCTGGATTTTCAGATTCTTGCCAATTTCCATTAAGCGTTGTTTGGCTTAGTGTAATAGAGTTTGAGTCGAATTGAGAAATGTTATGAGGTTCATTACTATCATCGTTACATGAGCTTATATTAAAAGAAAGTGCAATTAATGGTAAAATTAGAAATTTTCTCATAATAGATTTGTTTTGTTTGTTTTAAGTACTTCAATGGAAATAATAAAAAATCAAAAAAGCAAAAATTAGTTCTTTTGTTGAGTGTTTTTATTGTTATATGAATTTGATTTATATATTTATTTAAATTTAGTGGATTATATTAGTTATTATTTGGGTTTAAATTTTAGTATTATAGTTGATGAATGAAAGTATGAGTGGTATAATTTTTTTAGGAACAGCAAGGAAAAAAGGAAATACGCATCAAGTAGCGAAATTGTTGGCAGAGGAAACCGGTTTTGAATTTAGGGATCTTAGCGAGTATACAGTAGGTCCTTATGACTATGAGTACAACAACTCTGAAGATGATTTTATAGCATTGGCCGAGGAAATGGTTAAGTATGATAAGATCGTTTTGGCATCTCCTGTGTATTGGTATACAATGAGCGCTCAGCTTAAGGCTTTTATAGATAGATTTTCTGACTTGGTAAGAGTGAGGAAGGATCTAGGCAGAGCTTTGGAGGATAAAAAGATGTATGTGCTAAGCTGCGGATCTGGAGATTTTTGTCCTGAACATTTTACAGAGCCGTTTAAGTATTCGGCAAATTATCTTAACATGAACTTTCAAAATCACCTTCATACATGGGGGGAAAAAGACGGACGTCCAATATCCGAGGAGATTGTCGAAAGAGTTAAGGAATACGCGTTGAAAATCAAGTAAACGAATGAAAAGTGAATCGAATTTGATTCACTTTTTTTGTTTATTATCATTTCAACAAATCAATACAAGGAGAGTTGAAATCTTATGTATGCCATAAAAGACAATGAAGGTAAAAGCAAAACCGAAAGACCAATCTCTGGCAAGAATCCTGTCATACAGAGAGCTGTTGGGTTCGAGTTTGGATACCCTTATTGGTGGTTGATGAAGATGATTGAAAGAGATCCGGAAGAAACGGATGAAGAGTATAAATCTCGCAAATTTTACCGTAAAGGAGATTGCATACATGAAGCCAATTTTTGGAAGACTACGGCGGATACCACAGAACAAAGGCTTTCTTATATGGAAATCATTACTGATCCATTTAATGAAAATGATCACGGGATTGCCAAGCTTAATAAAGTGATGGATGAAATAGACAGCTTTCTTGAAGAAATTATGGACGCTGATGCTTATGTTCACCCAGAAGGCTTTGTCACTCCACTTGCGCCATGCATTAAATATGGGAAATTGTTGGATCCTTTAGCTGCTGTTTATTACGATAATGGAAAGCAGGTTCCTACTAGCAATCCGCAGGCTACCGCAGGAGTTAGGTTGGATAAAATTAGTGAATTGTTTCTTCATTTAGGGGCTGACGAAGCTAGTGATCCTGAGATTATGAAACAGGGAAAGACGCTAGGGCATAAATATTTGATGAGTTACGAGGGGGAGAGACGAGAAAAGGATTTTCAAGGCAGGGTAATGCGATGGGCGCGGGATAATGCTCTTTATTTGGCGGATGCGCTACAGCAAAATCTTAGGGAGCCTGTAAGTTCAAGCTTTGTGGGCTTTGCTACAATGATTCTTTTTTATTTGGTAAGTGGCCATGTCGGAGCAGGAAAGTACGCTAAGAGTTTTATAACAGTGTTGGCAAGAACGGACTTTGCAACAATGTTCAAGATTTTGCCTACAGATGAAAAAGAAATCTTGAGAAGCGATAATGGAGCATGGTGGATGAGTAAATTGGTAGAGGTTTTGCCGGATAAACAAACAAATTTAGATGAACCATTTTTCGCAAAGGGAATATTCTTGATGGAGCAGCCGATTCTTCATCATATTTTGAAGGACTTGACAAAAAAGAAATGGCTGACAGGTATTTTGGAAGGAGTTGATTATTTGACCGAGAAGAATTTTCCTAATCGTTTGAGGGCGTACGAACTTGAGTCAATGGGAGCGATGGGGGATAAAACCGATGTGGTATTTGGAATACCAGCCCCAATTTTCGAATTAAGAGGAGGCAAGCATCAGGTTGATATGAGGGAGACTAAGGACTATGCGATTAATACATTGAAGTTTATGAGGTCTTTGCATCATGATCGTGGAGACTTTTGGGGAGAGTGAATTAAGCCAAGCTTAATAGCAAGCTTGGCTTGAATCGTTATTTCTTTAACATTTTTCTAAGGATAAAGTAATTGATTAGCAATGAAATGCCTCCAAAAAGCATGATAAAGATGAAAAAAGGCAAAGGTTCGTTGATATTTCCTCCTTGCAGCTCGCCTACCCAAAGGCCTGTGGCTACTCCTATTAGCAATAAAGCATATTTTAGGCTTGAGTAAAGCGGTGGTGTCTCTGACTTTTCAGAACCATAAATACTGTCATAGGTTACATTGTTTTTGATCATGTTTTTTCTTTCCAGATAGTCTAGCAGTATTTTGAAGCTTAGAAATAATGAACCAAATACAATTAAGGGGATGATCACGCTTTGAGAGAAGATATCGAATTCCATGTTTTATAAATTTAATGTTGAATTTTGTTTGTTGGACCAAGGTGTAATTGATTCGGTTACATGAAAAAATAATTTTTTTCTTTTTTTATTTTATTTTTAAACTGTAACCAATTCATCTTGGCCCTAGTCAAAGTGACAATGGAAAAGTTAGAAGACGCATATATCGTTGAAAAAGTCAAATCAGGAGATAGACAGCTCTTTGCTTATTTGGTCAATAGACATAAGCAGATGGTTTACCGATTGTGTTTTCGTATTCTTGGGAGCAATGAGGAAGCTGAAGAATGTGCTCAAGATGTCTTTGTGAAAGCTTATCGTAGTTTAGGGAAATTTAAAGGAGATAGCCAATTTAGCACTTGGCTGTATAGAATAGCGTATAATACTTCATTGACGCGGCTTGATAAGATAAAAAGAAAGAGCTTTGAGGCTTTGGAAACGAATCAAATGGCAGAAAGTGTGGAGCCTGAAGGTTATATGAATTTATGCCATGAAGAGCAAAAGCAATACTTGAATAAAGCTTTGAGTTTGCTAGCTCCAGAAGAAAAAGTTTTAATGGAATTATATTATTTCAAAGAGATGTCATTGAAGGAAATCTCAGAGATTACTGGAAAGCCAGAAAATAATATTAAAGTTAAGATACATAGATCCAGAGCAAAGCTTAAAGCTTCTATGCTTCAGAGTTTAAAACATGAAATAAAATCTTTGTTATGAGAGAGTTAGATGAGAAAGATATTGATCGAATAATCAAAGAAGGGTTTGAAAATGATATGCCTGATTTAAGTGATTCCTTTACCTTTGATGTGATGGGCAGGATTGAACATCTTGAATCAACTGAATCAGGTGCTTTTAATAAGTGGGAGAAAATAAGTATTGTCATGTTTTTGATCTCGTTTTTTGTATTGACTGTTGTTTTGATGCATTTTGGAGTATTGCATAAGTTTGACCTTTCTTTTGTTAATAATGTTGTTAGTGGGATAAAAGGCTTTAGTTCATTTATTAACTTTTCATTTATAGCATGTTTTGGCATTGGTTTATTGTTGTTATTGGATAAAATAAGCCTAAAAATATCTGATAAAAGTCGTTGAATTGCTTGATTTAATTCATGCCTTTGGAGCTATGCGCTAGCTTATCTTTGATGTTAATATTTGTTAAAATTTAACTATAACATTAACTGACTAGAGGGGATGAATACCACGATTTTGAAAGCCATGAAGGTGATGGGATTGTTGTTTATAAGCTTGCAAGCTCAAGCGCAAAGTTATGTGGAAAGAAGTGTCGATGATTATTCGACAATTATTGACCAGTCTCATGACCACCACAATAAATATGAGTTGGAGGTGTCGTATAATGATGGAAAGCATTTTGAATTCACAGGTTCAGTGTATTTTGCGGAATTGACGAAAGTTCAAGCGACAGCCGAAGTTACAGGACATCATTACGCAGCGGTTGTCGTAAGAGAATTGCCTTTCAGGCATAGCAGGTTCGGAACGTTCTTTGGCGTAGGTTCTACTTTTGCTATTGAAGAGGATATGGTTTCGGATTTGCCCGGAGTGCAGGCAGGGAGGTCGCCTGATTCAGGAGTGGGCGTTCATGAGGAAAGAGATCTAGGTGTTGCTATTGTTTTGCAATCAGGATTGGCGTATGCCCTTGATGATCATTGGAGCACTGGCTTTACATATTCGCCGGGTGTGGATGTGAATGATGGCCACTTTGTGCACGGCTTAACGATTGATCTTGTATTTGGCTTTTAGCAAAACGACTCTGCTTGTTATTTAGATTGACAAACAGAGTCGTTTATTTTTATACATATTCAGATAGTTCAATCCATCTTTCTGTTTTTGAATCTAGCTCATGGTCTACAGTTTCAATTCGTTGAGCTATTTCAGCAAGCTCTTGATGGTCAGTGATGCCAGAATTCATTTTCTCCAATAATTCCTCTTTTTCTATTTCAAGGTTTTCGATATCCTGCTCTAGAGTTTCATACTCTTTTTGCTCTTTGAATGAGAGCTTCTTTTTTTCTTTTGGTTTTTCTAAAGTTTTTTGCTTGGCTTCTTCGCTCTTGCGTTGAGCTAATTCCTTTTGTTCTGCTTCTTTGCGAGCATCTTCCTCTAGCTTCCACTCTCTGTAGTCTGAATAATTGCCTGGGAAGTCTTTGATTATTCCTTCTCCTTCAAATATAAATGAATGATCCACTAACCTGTCCATAAAGTAACGATCATGGCTTACAATCAATAGGCACCCGGAAAAATTGAAAAGAAAGTCTTCCAAAGTATTTAGTGTGATCAAGTCTAAATCATTGGTAGGCTCATCCAGAATCAGGAAGTTAGGGTTGAGCATCAAAACTCTTAATAGTTGGAGTCTTCTTTTCTCTCCACCGCTTAATTTGGATACAACGCTGTATTGAGTGTCTGGTGGAAAGTTGAACATAGTAAGTAGCGACGATGCTGTAATCGTAGATCCATCAGCCATGTGTATGACTTCCGCTACTTCTTTCACAATGTCGATTACTCTTTGGTCCTCTTTAAATTGAAGTTCAGTTTGAGTATAATAACCAAAGACTGTGTTCACTCCTTTCTCTATTTCTCCACTATCAGGAGTAATTTCACCAGTCAGTGTATTTAAGAATGTTGATTTTCCTACACCATTTTTGCCTATGATACCTATTCTGTCTTTTTTCTTGAATATGTAACTGAAATCTTTGATAAAAGAGATACCGTCATAAGCTTTGTTTAGCTTGTCGATCTCCAAGATTTTGCCACCCAGCCTTTGCGTTTTCACACTCAACTCAACATTTTGTTCGACAATCTTTTTAGATGCTTTCTTTTTAAGATCTCCAAAAGCATCAACTCGGTATTTGGCTTTTGTTCCTCTTGCTTTTGGTTGTCTTCGCATCCACTCAAGCTCTTTTTTCATCAAGTTCTTGGCTTTGCTGATTTCTGTAGCTTCTTGCTCTTGTCTTTCGGCTTTTTTTTCTAGGAAATAACTATAATTTCCTTTGTAGACGTGCAATCCTCCTTGATCAATTTCGATGATCTCATTTGTGACTTTTTCCAAGAAATACCTGTCGTGAGTTACAAGTATTAATGATAGTTGAGCAGTAGCAAGATAATTCTCAAGCCATTCTATTGAATCCAGATCCAAGTGGTTGGTTGGCTCATCCATGATCATAAAGTCAGGCTTTTCAATCAAGGCTTTGGCTAATGCCACACGTTTTCTTTGACCGCCAGAAAGCTGGCTAATTGATTGCTCCAAATCATAAAGCCCTAATTCTCCGAGTATTTGTTTGATTTGGCTTTCATAATCCCAAGCTTGCTTATCATCCATTTGCGACATCAACTCTGTTAATTTTTCTTGAGCGGATTCATCATAGGCACTCTTGGTTAGACACAGTTCATACTCTTTGATTAATTTCAAAGTTTCATTGTTGCTGTCAAATATGGCGTTAATGATTTTGTCATCTTCATTAAAACTAGGATTCTGGGAAAGGTGAGACACTTTGATGCCCTTGCGAAATGCAACTACACCCGAGTCGGGAGTGTCCTCGCCAGCTATGATTTTAAGAAGAGTGGACTTGCCACAACCATTGACGCCCACCAAAGCCACTTTTTGGCCTTGGCCTACACCAAAACTTATATTTTCAAATAAAGATCGTTCTCCAAAGCTTTTGGTTAGCGTTTCGACAGAAAGGAAATTCATATACTATACATTAAATGTAGCTAATGAGGCAAATTTATCAATTTAGAAGCCTCTGGCAAAAAATATCATGAAGTGTTGAATAAAAAAGCCGGAATCATGGTTCCGGCTTGCTTGTATTTGGTTAGAATTTTTTAACCTTGCTCAGGCGGTCCTCCCAAAGGATATTCTCCTGATGATAGGCCTGCGACATTGGTGTCTTTGCTTGGCTGGGATTGGCCGTTTTCGTTTTCGAAAAACCTTTTTCTTATTTTGTCAGCGACATCTTTAAGGTCATTGAGAGAGTCTTTCATTTTTTCTTCGATCTCTCCGTCTTTGTACTCTTTTTTCAGGCGATTGTATTCGTTTTCAATCGTCTCCTTATTTCGTTTAAGTTCCTCAATGCTTTGATTGAGGTTGTCTTTGACTCCTGACTCTTTTTCTTTGGCATTGGCGACCCAAGTGTCGATTTTTTTACCCAATCCACATAAAAATTTTTCGGCGTCTCCAGGTTTGTAATCTGTCATGAGTTTTGCTATTTAGGTTGTAAAACGCTGTTATTCTTATGGTTTTTATACTCTTTTTGAGGCTAATTTGTTTTGTTTTTACAATTTAATACATCGTTTGTCGCTTCAAACAATCAAAGACTTGGCGAAGCATTTTAATAATGAATGGGCAAAAAGCTGTGTTTTTTTTATCTTTGACTTATTGGTAATAAAAGTAGCGTATTGATGAAGAGAAGTATAATAGCCATGTTGGGCATTGTCGTAATGACTTTGGGGGCTTGCAACAACAATTCTTATCCTAAGAAAATGAAAAGGAAAAAACCGCCTAAACATCAAAGGGAGTTGCCTTGTCCTGTTAAAGACTGCTAACTTTAAAGCGGTTCCACTTGTTGTAGATTAAGAAAATATTTTTTAGTGATGAATAAGAAAATTGTTATCGCCATTGACGGCTTTTCAGGTTGCGGGAAGAGTTCCACGGCTAAAGCTGTAGCCGCGCAATTAAACTATGGTTATATTGACACAGGAGCCATGTACAGAGCGGTTACTTTGTATTTTGTTGAAAATCATATTTCAATAACTGACTCAAAGCATGTGAATGAAGCTTTGCGTAAAATCGAGATATCTTTCAAATACAATGATAAGAAAGGTAGGAATGAAACTTACCTTAATGGCTTGAATGTGGAGGACGAGATACGAAAGATGTATGTTTCTGATCAAGTCAGCGAGGTGAGCGCTATTGTGGAAGTCAGAAACGCTATGGTCAGCCAGCAACGAAAAATGGCGAAGAGCAAAGGAATCGTCATGGATGGCAGGGATATTGGCACAGTGGTATTTCCTGATGCTGAGTTAAAAGTTTTTATGACTACCGATGTTAAGGTAAGAGCAGAGCGAAGACAAAAGGAATTGCTTGAGCAGGGAGAGGCTGCAAATCTTGACGAGATTATTGAGAATTTTAAGAAAAGGGATCACTTGGATACGACTAGAAAGCAAAGTCCACTGAGAAAAGCCGACGATGCTATTGCATTGGATACTACCTCGTTGAATTTTGAAGATCAGGTCAAAAGAATTGTTGATTTGGCTTTTGCCAAGATTAATGAATTATAATGTGACTTTTTTTGCCTGTAGAATTCTAAAATGTCCTATATTGCAATAGATATTTAATTAATTCGCTTTGTTGACTTTTTTGAAAAAAGAACGTGAAAGCAAAGCGATAAAATTACACACGATAAGATGGAACTGGCTGTAGAAATTGACGCGAATTCAGGCTATTGTTTTGGGGTGGAGTTTGCCATACAGATGGCTGAAGATGAAATGGAAGCTTCAGGACAAGAGTTGTATTGCTTAGGCGATATCGTTCATAACGATATGGAAGTCAAACGCCTTCATGCCAAAGGTTTAAGAGTAATAGATCGAGAAAGCTTGAAAGAGTTGAGAGACTGCAAGGTCTTGATCAGAGCTCATGGAGAGCCTCCAGAAACGTATAAGCTAGCTATAGAGAATAACATCGAATTAATTGACGCTTCTTGTCCGGTGGTTTTGAAGCTGCAAAACCGTGTTAAAAACTCCTATGATAAAATGGAGAAAAACGATGGTCAGATCGTTATTTATGGCAAAAAAGGCCATGCCGAAGTTATTGGGTTGACAGGCCAGACAAAGAACAGTTCTATCATAGTGACCACAGAAGAGGATTTAGGTCAAATCGATTTTAATCGACCGGTGACCCTTTACAGCCAAACGACTAAAAGCACAAAAGGCTTTTATGCTATAAAAGAGGCTATAGAACAAAGAATAAAAACCGCCAAGGGAATAGAAAATCTTGAAGTTTTGGACTTTGACGCAAATGACAGTATTTGCCGTCAGGTGTCAAATAGAGAGCCTCAGTTGAATAAATTCGCCCAAGTACATGATATGATTTTGTTTGTTAGCGGGAAAAAAAGCTCGAATGGCAAAGCTTTGTATGGTGTTTGCAAAAGCGTTAATGAGTCAAGCTATTTTATAGAAAATGAGGACGAAATCGATATTTCTTGGTTTGAAGGCAAAAAATCTGTGGGTATTTGCGGAGCTACATCGACGCCAATGTGGTTGATGAAGCGAGTAGCGAAATATTGCGAAAACCTATAGTAATGAAATCTTGCTTCTTTTTTATTGAGATTCAATGAAAAATGAGGAAACTAAGACCATAATTCAAAATAGATTAAATACAATCGACATATATGTTTCAGTGGCGTTTTAATTCCATTGATTTTTATTATTTTTGCACCGATTTAATCACCTATGAATCAATTGATAAATTAATAACATGTCAAAAACCATAAAGTTAAAAAGAGGATTTGATATCAGGTTGAAGGGAGTTGCTGAACAAAAAGTAGCTTCAGTTGCTCAGCCTGAGGTTTTTGCGCTGAAACCTCTCGACTTTGTAGGCATTCAAAGGCCTAAAGTCACCGTGAAGGAAGGGGAAACAGTTAAAGCAGGAACGCCTATACTTTTTGATAAGAAAAATGAGCAAGTTCTTTACACTGCGCCTGTTAGTGGAGAAGTTGTTGAGATCAAAAGAGGGTTAAAAAGAAGAGTTGAAGAAATTAAGATCTTGGCTGACAAAGAAATTCAGTATGAGACATTCAACGCTTACTCATCATCAGAGCTAGGAAAAGCTTCAAGAGAACAGCTTCAAGAGCAATTATTGAAAAGTGGCGCATGGCCTCATATCATCCAAAGACCTTATGGTGTGGTGGCAAAACCATCGGATACGGCTAGAGATATTTTCATATCTGGATTCGACAGCAACCCACTTGCGGCGGATATCGACTTTATCCTTAAGGATGACAAGAAATATCTTCAAGCGGGTATCGATGTGATTTCCAAATTCACTAGTGGTAAAGTTTATTTAGGATTGAATGGCAAGAAAGCCAGCCAATTGTTTTCCGATGTGAGCGGTGTTGAAAAATACAGCTTCCAAGGACCTCACCCTGCTGGGAATGTAGGTGTTCAAATCCACAATGTCAAGCCTGTGAATAAGGATGAAGTGGTTTGGACAATCTCTCCTTATGGATTGGTTCAGATTGGGAAAGTATTCTTGGAAGGAAAATACGATGCTAGTAAAGTTGTTGCTGTAGCTGGATCTGAAGTGAAAACTGCCCAGTATTACAAAACATACAGCGGAGCTTGTATCAAAAATTTCCTTAAGGATAATTTATTAGAAGAGCATGTAAGATGCGTTTCCGGTTCTCCATTGACAGGTTCAAGAATCGAAAAAGATGGATTTATCGGATTTTATGACAATAGTGTTGCAGTAATTCCTGAAGGTGACGAGTATGAATTGTTTGGTTGGGCTTTGCCTACTACAAACAAGCTTAGCTTCCACAAGGCTTTAGGTTTGCTTTCTTTTGTGAATCCTCATAAAGAGTTCAGGTTGAATACTAATATTCGCGGAGAAGAAAGAGCGTTTGTTCAGTCTGGTGTTCTTGAAAGAGTAGTGCCAATGGATGTCTTGCCTACATATCTTTTAAAGGCAGTAATGGCTCAAGATTTTGAGAATATGGAAGCCTTGGGAATTTACGAGGTGATTGAGGAAGATTTGGCACTTTGCGAATTTGTGGATGTGTCAAAGCATAAAGTACAAGCAATCTTAAGAGAAGGTTTAGACCTATTGCAATATAGCTAATTATAGATATGAAGTTTTTAAGAGAAGGACTAGATAAAGTAAAACCTCATTTTGAAAAGGGAGGTAAGTTAGAGAAGTACTACTATCCTTTTGAGGCGATAGAGACGTTCTTGTTTGCTCCAAATCATACTACTCCAAACAAAGGCGCTCACATTAGAGATGCTATTGATTTGAAGCGTTTGATGACTACGGTAATCGTAGCGATGATTCCATGCTTGTTGTTTGGAATGTGGAATGTTGGATACCAACACTTTCTAGCGACAGGAGAAGCTGCTACTTTCGGCGAGCAGTTTTTGTTAGGAGCGATTCATGTATTGCCTATTGTTGTAGTTGCATATGCGGCAGGTCTAGGTGTTGAATTTGTTTTTTCTATAGTGAGAAAACACCCGATCAATGAAGGTTTCTTGGTGACAGGAATGTTGATTCCTTTGATTATGCCGGTGACGATTCCTTTATGGCAGGTGGCTTTGGCTACGATTTTCGCTGTATTGATTGGTAAAGAAGTATTTGGTGGTACAGGTATGAATATCTTGAACGTAGCTTTGACTGCTAGAGCGTTCTTGTACTTTGCATACCCTACAGATATCTCAGGTGAAGTTTGGACTTATTTCGGAAATGCTACTCCTTTAGAAGGGTACACTGGAGCAACGCCTTTGGCTATAGCGCAGTCTACTCCTGCTGGAGAGTCAGTAGTTGACGCGATTCAAAATGCATCCTTTATTAAAGGTAGCGCATTCGTAGACTTATTCATGGGATACTTGCCGGGATCAATTGGCGAGACATCTACTTTGATGTGTTTGATTGGTGCTGCATTGTTGATCTTGACAGGTGTTGGAAGCTGGAAAATTATTCTTTCCGCTTTTGCTGGCGCTTACGGAATGGGATTGTTGTTTAATGCTTTATCATTGAATCCTTACATGGCTATGCCTGCTGAATATCAATTGGTGATCGGTGGATTGGCTTTCGGTATTGTTTTTATGGCTACAGACCCTGTAACTGCTGCTCATACTGAACTAGGCAAGTGGATTTATGGTGCGTTGATAGGAATATTGACAGTTATCATACGTGTAGTTAACCCTGCATACCCTGAAGGTATCATGTTGGCCATCTTACTAATGAACGTATTTGCGCCATTAATTGATCATTACGTTGTTCAAGCTAATAAAAATAGGAGGTTACGTCGTGCGACAGTCTAATTCATACATTATTATCTTTTCCATTGCCATGACAGTTGTTGTGGGTGGATTGTTGTCTCTTGCTGCTGTGGCATTGAAGCCTATGCAAAAGATTCAGGTTGAACTTGACACTAAAAAGTCTATCTTGAAATCGGTGATGACTTTGTCAGGAACAGAAAATGTTACCGAGATTTACAATAACAGAATTGTTTCTTTGGTAGTTGATGCTCAAGGTAACGAAGTGTCTGAAACTAAAGGTGGAGATCCTGTGATCGCAGAAAATGTGAACATTAAAAAAGAGTTCAAGAAAAAAGCGGATGAAAGAATATTTCCAGTATTCAAATTCGTAGCGGATGGAGACCCTAATAAAGTAGAAGCGTATATTTTGCCTATTTACGGTAACGGTCTTTGGAATAATATCTGGGGTTATATTGCGATCAATCCTGATTGGAATACTATCGAAGGTATTGTTTTTGATCACGCAGGTGAAACTCCTGGTCTAGGAGCTAGAATCACTGAAGAAGAGGTTCAGGAGCGTTACAAGAATCGTTTGCTTTTTGATCAGAATGGCAAGTTGATTTCTGTGCAAATGGTAAAAGGAGAAGGTCATCCAGAAGCTGAGCTTGGTTCTCATAAAGTGGATGGTATGTCTGGAGCGACATTGACAGCTAATGGTGTTAATGATATGCTTTACAACTACATGAGCTACTACTTGCCATATATCAAAAAGAACAAGAAGTAGGCCTTTGTATTATTCATCATTGAGATAAAGAAAATATTAAAATAATGAGTGAAGAAAATAAAAATCCGGTAACTGAAGCTAATCCTCCTGTTAAGAAGGCTAGCGAGCCTCTTTTCTCAAAGAGAAGAAAGAAGTTCATCAGCGACCCGTTGAATGATGATAACCCGATTACTATTCAGGTATTGGGTATTTGTTCTGCTTTGGCGGTGACATCGCAGCTTAAGCCGACATTTGTAATGTCAGTAGCGGTAATGTTTGTAATTATCTTTGCAAACTTGATCGTTTCAATCATCCGTAATTTGATCCCTTCCAGTATCAGAATTATCGTTCAGCTTGCGGTTATCGCAACATTGGTGATTTTGGTAGACCAGGTGCTTAAAGCTTATTTGTACGATGTGTCCAAGTTGCTTTCTGTATTCGTAGGTTTGATTATTACGAACTGTATTGTGATGGGACGTTTGGAAGCTTTTGCTATGGGTAACAAGCCTACTGACTCTGTCCTTGATGGTATCGGTAGTGGTTTGGGTTACGCTTGGGTAATTCTAGTAGTTGCTTTCTTTAGAGAGTTGTTTGGTAGTGGTTCTTTGTTTGGATTCAAAGTTTTTGAAGCTATTGGATTGGAGAACTTCCCTACAAATGGTTTGATGGTGACTTCAGTGGGTGCATTTATCATCCTAGGGCTTATCATCTGGGTGCAGAGATCGAAAACTGGTTACGTAGAACATTAATATTGAATAAAAATGGATTTAATTAACTTAGGTATAAAGTCGATTTTTATCGACAATATGGTGTTTGCTTATTTCTTGGGTATGTGTTCATACTTGGCTGTATCTAAGAAAGTATCTACTGCAACTGGTTTGGGTATCGCTGTAGTATTCGTACTTACGATTACAGTGCCTGTAAACTGGATGATTCAGGAGTACATTTTGAAAGAAGGTGCTTTGGCATGGATGAGTCCTAGTTTCAAGACGGTTGATTTGAGTTTCTTGCAGTTTATCATGTTTATTGCTGTTATCGCTTCGATGGTGCAGTTGGTGGAGATGATCATTGAGAAATTCTCTCCATCTTTGTATGGATCATTAGGTATATTCTTGCCATTGATCGCTGTAAACTGTGCTATCTTAGGTTCTTCTCTATTCATGGTTCAAAGAGAGTACACATTGGCTGAATCTACAGTGTATGGATTTTCTTCTGGTATTGGTTGGTTGCTAGCTATTATTGCATTGGCGGCTATCCGTGAGAGAATGAAGTATTCAAATGTGCCTGATGGATTGAAAGGATTAGGTATTACTATGATTATCACAGGATTGATGGGATTGGCATTCATGGGAATGTTGGGTATCTCATTGTAATTCCTTGATTATAGATTTTGGAAAGCCGGATATGCTTGCATATTCGGCTTTTTTATTTGCCTCAAATTTTTGCTTATAGTGAATTTGATTTAAATAGTGCTATTTTTGCTCAATGGAAAATATGGAAAAAATAGAATTTGAAAATAGGGTTTCAGGTTTGACGAATGAAGGCTATCATTTTGATTTTAATAAATATGTCAAGCATGGCTTTAATTTGTTCAAAAGCAACCTGCTGGCGCTTGTAGCTTTCACTTCTCTTCAAATATTATTAGTGAGTGTGGCGACTTACTATTTGGTGAAGGATGGGTTGAATGTGGAAGACATAGCAAATTTGTCTAAGAGTGAACTTAGTCCAGATGATGTGAAAGTTATAAAAGTCGTTTTCAAATATTTGATTTTGCAATTGTTGATAACATCGCCTTTTTCCGCAGGAATATATTATGGGATTAGGCTGGCTGACAAAGGCAAATCTTTCATAAGTTATGTGGATTTCTTTCAAGGAATGAAAAAGTATGGTTTGCAGATGCTATTGCTTAATATTCTATACTACTTAGTTGTTATGCTAGGCGCTATTCTTATTTTTCCAGGAATTTATTTTGGGGTTGCGTTTATGATTGCTCCGGCTATATTGGTGTCAGGCAATGCTTCAGTGCTTAGATCGCTGGAAGTAAGCCGCAAGTTGATTACCAAGCATTGGTTTTCATTTCTTGGGATAATGCTTATATACTTTTTTCTTACTTTAATTCTTAGTACCTCTTTGCCGCTACTATTGGTGTTCCTTTCTCCATTTTTTATGAGTGTAGTTTATGCTATTTACAGCGACCTTTTTTGGGAAGAGCCAGAAGTGATTGAATAGATAATTGATAAAAAGCAATAACACAGCTAACAAGTTTTATTATTGGGTAGTTAAGCTACAAAACAATAAATATGGATGAATTAGCTACTTTTGCTATTGGCTTGTTGACAATAACTAATCCTATTGGAAACATAGCGATATTTGCTTCAATGACTAAAGATTATAGCCTTAAGGATTCACGTCATATCGCCAAGGTAACATCTATCGCGGTATTTGTGATTATGTTGATTTCAATTTGGACGGGAGAAAAACTTCTTGGATTTTTTGGAATAGATTTGCCTGCTTTTGAGTCAGCAGGGGGCTTGATGCTTATGTTGTTGGGATTGTCAATGCTACAAAGCAAAGGGAATGATATGCACGGAACCGAGTCTGAAAAAAACATGAAATGCGATAAGGAATCAAAAACGTCGATAGCTGTAGTGCCGATTTCAATGCCCTTGATCGTTGGTCCTGCCACAATTACCACATTGATCGTGGCAACTCACAAATTTGAGTCCGTATTACAAAAAAGCTATCTTAGTTTGATATGTTTGGTTATAACAGCACTAATTTGGTTGAGTTTATATTTTTCTTCAACTTTGAATCAAGTATTAGGCGAAGCAGGAGCGAAAATAACGATAAGAATAATGGGAATAATTTTGACTTCTATAGCTTTTGTGATGTTGGCTAAAGGTTTGAAAGGCTTATTCCCAATATTAAACTCATAATTTATATTTTTTCAGAAATATAAGCACAAAGCTTTTCTAAATAAATTTGATCATTAGAGTCGAAGTCATTGAGTTTATCGCTATCTACATCCAATATCATTTCTACACTGCCAGATTTAATTACAGGCACTACAATTTCAGATTTTGATGCGCTACTGCATGCTATGTGTCCAGGAAATTGGTCAACATTAGGCACAAGTATTGTTTCTGCATTTTGCCATGCTGTACCGCATACGCCTTTTCCTTTTTTAATTCTTGTGCAAGCAATAGGCCCCTGAAAAGGTCCTAATACCAATTCATCATTTTTGACAATATAAAAGCCGACCCAAAAAAAGTTCATAGCTTCCTTAAGCGCTGCTGATACATTGGCTAAGTTTGCTGTAATATCGCTTTCTGTTGAAATTAGTGCTTTGATTTGAGGAATAAGCGCCTCGTATTTTTCTTTTTTACTGGCACTTTGGTCGATCAGTAATGTTTCGCTCATTTTATTAGTTTATAGATTTTTTGTTTAAGATTATATTTAATTCATCATTGTCGATCTGACTTTGACTTATAATTGAGCCTTGTATGTTAGGGGCTTTTATTCCATCCTCAAACATGGCTGGACTTTTAAAAACTCTTGCTTCATCCCATAAGCCTTCTTCGATTAAGCTTTGCAATAAAAAGGCCCCTCCCTCTATGATTATTGATTGAACTTTTCTTGAATGAAGATCTTTAAAAATATCATCAATCAAATTGTTTTCATCAACCTTAACGAATTCGAGCATGGATTTGCTATGGTCTTGATGAAGATTATAGCAAATAGTCATTTGATTTTGATCGAATAGAGTTAATTCCGGATGCAATCGTAAATGTTTGTCAAGCACTATGCGAGTAGGGTTTTTGCCATTCCAAGTTCGTACATTCAATGAAGGATTGTCGTAATGGGCAGTATTTGTAGCAACCATGATCGCGTCTTCCTCGGATCTCCATTTGTGAACCAGTTTTCTGGAAAGAGAATTGCTGATCCATTTTGAATCATAGTTTTTTCGGGCAATAAAACCATCGTAAGTTTGCGCCCATTTTAATATGATATATGGTCTTTCATTTTCATGAAAACAAAAAAATCTTTTATTTAATTGTCTTGCTTCTTGATCTAAAATACCGTGCTCCACAATGATTCCTGCATCTTTCATTTTTTTTATGCCTCTGCCGGATACTAAAGGGTTGGTGTCAAGATTTGCGACGACAACTTTCTTGACTTTATGTTGAATTAATAAATCCGCGCAAGGTGGAGTTTTTCCATAGTGGCTGCATGGCTCTAAAGTTACATAGGCAGTTGATTCTTTAAGCAAACTTTTGTCTTTTACTGACGCAATTGCATTGACTTCCGCATGAGGTTTGCCGGATTGAAAATGCCAGCCTTCTCCTATGATTTTGTCTTGATGGACAATGACGCACCCAACCATTGGATTGGGAGATGTGGTTCCTAGGCCTAGCTGAGCTAACTCCAAGGCCCTTTTCATATATTTAGTATCTTTATCTTGCATGTTGTGGTATAGCGTATTTTTAGGCGAAAAAGCTACAAGAAACTAGACTTCTTCTTGGGCAAGTTAATAAAAAAATATAGAATATGTATAGGGGGCTTGGGGTGTTTGGGTAAAAGGAAATGCCTGCTTTTATGCGAGGCAGGCATTGCATTGGTTTATTAGAGTTTTTCTCCGAAGGCTAAGTCCCCTGCGTCTCCTAGACCAGGGTATATATATGCTTTTTCATTTAGCTTTTCATCCAAAGCGCATAGCCATAATTTGAATGGAGCGTTCAATTCCTTCTTTAAGTATTCCACACCTTCTGGCGCTGCTAATGTAGCTGATATATGAATCATTTTTGGCGTTCCAAATTCCAAAACTTTGTTCAGAGACTTGCATAAAGAAGCTCCTGTGGCTAGCATTGGGTCAACGACAATTATTTCCTTGTCTGTAATGTCAGGAAAAGCGCTGTAGCCCAAGTAGATGTCGAACCCGTCCGGAGCTTCCTCATTGGCTCTTCTATAAGCACCTATGAATCCGCTGTATGACTTATCGAAAACATCTCGGAAGCCTTCATAATAAGGAAGTCCAGCTCTTAAGATGGTCATAAGTATAGGTTGATTTTCGAGGGTTTTTACATTGGCTTGGGCTAATGGAGTATTGATAGTCTTTTCTGTATAGTCCAATTCTTTGGAGATCTCGTAAGCTATCAAGTGTCCAAGTCTGCGTAAGTTGTTTCTGAAGCGCATACTGTCATGTTGCACGCGTACATCTCTCAATTCCGCTAAAAATTGGTCAGCAATCGAGGGTTGTTGATTAAGTATAAAAAGTTCTTTCACAGTGTTTGGTCTTTAATTGAAATTAAGTCAAAGATAACGATCAATTTTGACTGATCGTAAATCGGTATAATATTTTTATATCACACCGATATTGATATCTTTATAGATAATAGGGAACTACATAAAATAGTTTTGAAAATGAAATTGTTAAAAGAACTTTGTGCCATACACGCTCCTTCGGGGGAGGAGTATAGAATAAAGGAGTACTTGTTGAAATATATTGCTGAAAATAGCAAAGACTGGAAGGTTCAGCCTGAAATCATAGAAAATGGTTTTCAGGATGGTTTCATATTGAAATTTGGAAAGCCAAGAACTGCAATTTATGCTCATATGGATTCTATTGGATTTATGGTAAGGTATTTGGATCAGTTAATTCCCATCGGAGGCCCAGATGTCAAGGATGGATATAAATTGGTTGGAGAAGATAGATGGGGGCCTATTGAGTGTGTTTTGGAATTGACTCAAGATGATACATTAAGGTATAATTTTGCCAGAGGAATTGAGACGGGGACATCCTTGGTTTTCAAAAATGAATTTGTCGAAACTGAAGATGCCGTCCAGTGCTGTTATCTTGATAATAGGCTGGGTGTTTACAATGCTTTGAAAGTTGCTGAGGACCTTGAGGACGGAGCGATTGTATTTACCTGTTATGAAGAGCATGGTGGAGGATCTGCCGGCATGTTAGCTGATTATTTGTATAGGGAAGAAGGTGTTAGCCAAGCGTTGATATCTGATATTACATGGGTTACAGATGGTGTTGGTTTTGGAGATGGAGTAGCGATATCGGTTCGAGATAGATTTATTCCAAGAAGAAAATACATTGATAGAATTATTGATATTGCTAAAACTTCAGGAGTGAAATATCAGTTAGAAGTAGAGTCATCGGGAGGCAGTGATGGGAGTGAATTGCAGAAGTCTCATTTGCCTATTGATTGGTGCTTTATAGGAGCCCCTGAAGTAAATGTCCATAGCCCTGAAGAGAAAGTGGCAAAATCGGACATTCAGTCAATGATAGATATATATAAAGTCCTCATGAAGGAGCTTTGAGGGGGATATTTCAAGATAAAGAGTTTATTAATGTTTTATAACTTCAATGTTATCCGTTATATTTGCACTTCCTTTTGAGAAAGGGTGAAATTAATCATCAAAGCATGAAAGTATTAGATAAGAACTTTAAGGTATTTATTTCCCAAGAGCAAATAGCTCAACGAGTGAAAGAGCTTGGCGAGATGATATCGAAAGACTATCAAGACAAAAATCCATTGTTCATTTCTGTATTAAACGGTTCGTTTGTGTTCACAGCAGACTTGATGAGAGAGTTGGATATTTTGCCGCAAGTGTCATTCATCAAAGTCTCATCTTATGAGAAAATGAGCAGCACGGGTAGTGTGAAAGAGCATATAGGATTGAATGAAAATGTTTTCAACAGACATTTGATTCTTGTGGAGGATATTGTGGATACTGGCAATACGATAGTGAAGTTGTATGAAATGTTCAAGGAGTTGGGGCCTGCTTCTATTGAGGTAGCGTCGGCTTTATTGAAACCAGAGGCTTACAAAAAGGAAATCAATGTGAAATACGTTGGATTTGAGATTCCAAATAAATTTGTATTGGGCTATGGGTTGGATTATGATGGTTATGGTCGTAACTTGAAGGATATTTACCAATTAGCGGAATAAATTCTTTTATAAATAGATCATATATCATGTTAAATATTGTTTTATTTGGCCCTCCAGGAGCGGGTAAGGGTACGCAATCAGAGAAAATCATATCTAAATACAGCCTAACGCATATTTCTACTGGAGATTTGTTTCGCAAGCATTTGAGCGAAGGTACTGATTTGGGTAAGTTGGCTCAGAAATATATGGATGAGGGGAATCTTGTTCCTGACGAGGTTGTTATCGGTATGGTTGAAGTTAAAATCAAGGAGACAGGTGATGTTGCAGGGTTTATTTTTGATGGATTCCCGAGAACGGTAGCTCAAGCTGAAGCTTTGGATCAGTTGTTGGAAAGCAGAAATACTCCTATTTCTGGAATGGTTGCTTTGGAAGTAGAGGATGATGAGTTGAGAAATAGAATTTTGGAAAGAGGCAAGGATTCAGGTCGTGCTGATGATCAAAGCATTGATAAAATCAACAATAGAATTTCTGTCTATAAGAATGAAACTCTTCCTGTTGCCGAATTTTATAAAAACCAAGACAAATTCTACCCAATTAATGGTGTTGGAAGCATTGATAGTATATTCGAAAATATATGCGATAAGATCGATTCTTTTAAGTAAAAAAGTACAATACTGTATATATATAAGTCAGATGAGTTTCATCTGACTTTTTTTTTGCCTTTATTGTGAACAATTGCTTTGAAAATTAGTTCCATGGCAACTATTTTTTTCTTGCTCACGTTTTGAGTAGTACCCGACATCCTATAATAATAGAAGTATTTATTAGGTGTATGTTTATGCTTCCTGACAATATTTCTAGTAAAAAGCAGTTATGTAGGTAAAGAAATTTTACGTTGTAGTGTTATTGTCTTGGCTTTAAAATATTGAGTTATGGAAAATACAATTGAAAAAAAAAGGTACTCGGACGAGGAGTTAAAAGAGTTTGAGGTTATTATCAGAGAAAAAATTGAAAAGGCTCGCAAGGAGGTAGACTTTATCAAAGCTTCATTGACAAAATCCACATTAGGAGATATTAATGGCAGCTACGGTAATGTGAAAGTGCTTGAAGATGGCGCGGATACAGCAGAGAAAGAAAGCCTTAACCAGCTCGCAGCCAGACAGCAAAAATTTATAACCAATCTTCAAAACGCGTTAGTAAGAATTAAGAATAAAACATATGGCGTTTGCAAGGATACAGGAGAGTTGATTCCTAAAGAAAGACTTAAAGCTGTTCCTCATACAATGCAGACTGTTGAAGCGAAGATGAAAAGAAGGTAAAAGAACCAAAATTTATATTGGAACAGCATTACAAATATATTGAGGCGCTTATTTTTTGCGCCTCAACACCTCTTAGTATTACTCAAATACAAAAATGTTTGGAAGAAGCCTCTGGTGTGATGATTGAGAAAAGCATGATTCAAGGAGGTATTGATTTTTTAGTGGAGAAGTATAATGATGATGATTATGCTTTTTCGATTTATGAGATCAATGAAGGCTATATTTTTAAGACCAAGCCTGCATACAAGCACTTCATAAACACCTTGACCAAAGTTCAATCCAAGAAAAAGCTTTCTGCTTCGGCTTTGGAAACGTTATCGATTATAGCATATAAGCAACCAGTCACTAAAGGAGAAGTGGAAAAGATTCGTGGAGTTAATAGTGATTATGCTGTTAAAAGGTTATTGGAAAAAGGCTTGATAGAAATTCGAGGGAAATCGGATTTGTTGGGACGTCCTCTTTTGTATGGGACAAGTGATTTTTTTATGGAGTATTTTGGGCTTGCAAGCATCAATGACCTTCCTTCGCATTTGGAAAATGAAAAACTTGATAATAAGATAGGTTTGGAGCAGGAGCTTTAAGGAATAATTCTTATTTTTGTGCGTTTTGAAAATTGTGCGGAGGATAAAGTGTAACTTGTCTTCTTCATCATAATGAAATAAACTTAATACAGTAGTGATACTGAATTGACTATGAGAAATCGTAATTTTAAAAAGAACCACAGAAGCTCAAATGAGAGCGAGGTGAGGAATAAGGCTACTAGAAATAACAGAGGTAGAAAATCCAGGTTTTCTGCAACGAATAAAGAAAGTAGAAATAGCGGAGAGGAAAATATTAGAATTCCCGAATACGACTTTAAGAAGATGAAAGCTATTGAGTCTTCAAAGCATGTGAAAAAGTCATCCTCATCTTTAGATACATCCACAGATCATAAGACAAGATTGAATAAGTACATTGCCAATGCGGGAATTTGCTCCAGAAGAGAAGCTGATAAGTTGATCACTGCTGGAGAAATCAAAGTCAATGGCAAGGTCGTGACTGAATTAGGTTATAAAGTAGCTCCTAAGGATCGTGTAGAGTATGGACGCGAATTATTGGCTAGAGAAAAGAAGGTGTATGTATTGTTGAATAAGCCAAAAGATTTTATCACCACCACTGATGATCCTGAAAATCGAAAAACAGTAATGCAATTAGTGTCTAAGGCTTGCCACGAAAGAATTTACCCGGTGGGTAGGCTTGATAGACAAACAACAGGATTATTGTTGTTGACAAATGATGGAGAGTTGGCGAGCAAGCTAGCGCATCCTTCAAATAATATTAAGAAGATTTATCATGTCGAGCTCGACAAGCCATTGACAACTGAAGACTTTGATAAAATAGAATCAGGGGTGACTTTGGATGATGGTTTGGCTCCAGTGGATGATATTGGCTTGATTACCACAGATGGATTTCAAGTAGGCTTGGAAATTCATATTGGGCGTAATAGAATAGTTCGTAGAATTTTCGAACATCTTGGTTATGAGGTAGTGAAGCTGGATAGAGTTACATATGCTGGTTTGACTAAAAAGGATTTGCCACGAGGTAAATGGAGATACTTGAGTGAGAAAGAACTTATTAATTTGAAATACTTTAAATAAAAGAAAAGCTGCTTAAACAAGCAGCTTTTCTTTTATATCTTTTTTTGTCAATAGTTCTAAGAAGGCGATTACTTTTTCTTTTAAAGCTTTGGAGGCTTTTTCAAGATTGATAAGAAACTCTTCATGAGCTTCAAGCTCTCCGTCGACTAGATCCGTTACAGATTTTAGCGCCACAAATGGTGTGGAAAATTGTTCTGCTACCCAGGCAATGCCAGCGGCTTCCATTTCTTTTACAACTGACTCGTTTTCATTGATAATGTCCATGTCCGTATCGCACATGTCAAGCGAATTCCCTGAAGAGACAACTGCTTTTTTTAAGCCTATTTCATCAATAAGGTGTTCAAAGTTAGCGCTTTGATAATTTCCAATGCCATATTTATCGAATTCAGGAATTGATATTCTTCTATCGTGATTTTTGAATACAGTGCTTAGGTATACGTCACCTATTTTGCTTCCCTTGTTTTTGAATGCTCCGCAAGTTCCCGCACTGATGACAAGATCAGGATTGAATCTTTTGATGGCTGAAAAAGTTGCAATAGATGCTGGTACAGTGCCAATACTGTCAACTCCAAATCTTTTGTCTTTTCCATTAATGACTAAAGTGATTCTTGTTTCATTAATTTTTCCGGAAAAAGCTAGGGATTGAAGATTGTCATCTAGTTTTCCTAATGGATTTAAATCTAAATGATTAATGATTGGCTTGGCTTCAGCTTCCATCGCCATGATGATAAGTATATGATTCATTCTTTCGAAATCAATTATTTTTCTTCATAAATAGTTTGAAGAACTGTTCTTCCTACAGCATTCAACGTAGATTTATCGATTATTGACATATTGTCATCATGCGTATGATGATATTCGCCAAAATCATTATCATAATCTATGATGTCGATTGTTCTGATATGAGCTAATGTATTGATGTAATAATGGTCATCTGTGATAGGATATGCGATTTGATCAATGAACTTGTCGCTATAGCCAAGTTTTTGTCCTGTTTTCCATACCTTGCTTAAAATTTTTCCAGCATATCTTTCAGAAAAACCTTCCTTGAAAAATTTAGCATCTTTAGCCCCAACCATATCCAGAAGTATTCCATATCTGGCAGTATATCCTTCGTTGCGAGCATTTTTAGACCAGTATTGAGAGCCGAGACACCAAGTATCCTCTTTATGGGGGCCTTTATAAAATTGAGGTTCTCCAACATCTTCTCCATCGAAGAGAATAATGTCTATTCCAACATTCAAACCAGCTTTGTTCTGTTGAAGCAACCTTGCAATTTCAAGCAATACACCAACTCCGCTACCACCGTCATTGGCTCCCAATATAGGTTTTTTAATGTCTACACTATCCTTGTCAGCCCATTCGCGAGTGTCCCAGTGAGCGGATAACAAAATTCTTTCGGATTTTTCAGGTGCAAAACTAGCGATGTAATTTGTTAGGTAAAGTGTCTCGCCTCTGAAGTCATCCATTTCAAACTCTTGCTTGGTTACTGAGTCAGCATACTGTTTTAGCTTGCTGTATAAGTACTCCCCGCAATCTGTATGCGCTCTTGTATTTGGCACTCTAGGACCAAAATCGACTTGATCCTGAATAAATTGATACGCAGAGTCGCTGTTGAAGACAGGGACGTTTACAGGAACCGAATGGGATTCTTTTGAAGGTTTTGATACGCTTTTAGTTTGACTGCTTTGCTTTTTCGTGCAAGAGCTAAAGTTTATCGCCAATATTATGACTAAGGCGAAAACATTCAAATTTTTAATTTTCATCATATGCCCAATCGATTTTATCTTTCATGTCTTTAATTAACAGACCTTTGTCTTTAAGCTCGGACCTGATCTTGTCGACTTTGTCATAGTTTTTTGCTTCCTTAGCTTCTTTGTAAGAATCTAAAATCACAGAAATCAATCCGTCGACATCTTCTGGTTGTTCTTCAAGAATACCTAATACGTCACTCGTGAATGAAGTGAATGTCAAGATCATTCTATCGAAAACGTCCTTGCCTATTTCGCTAGGTTTAAGATTGCCAGTATTAACAGAATTGATTTTTTTAAGTAGGTTGAAAAGATGAGCAATTGTTTTCGCTGTATTGAAATCGTCATTCATGGCTCGGAAACAATTATCGCAGATGCCATTGATCTGTCCGATGACTTTTTCATTAAGCGAAACTTCAGCTTCGTTATTAGTGTACTCTAATTGCTTGATCGTTTTCAAGCCATTAGCAAGTTTTCGATAACCTTTTTGAGCACTCAATAATGCTTCGTCGGAAAAATCCAATGTGGAAGAGTAATGCGACTGAAGCATGAAAAACCTTATGGTCATTGGACTGTATCCTTTACTGAACAGAGAGTTGCTGCCTTCAATAAGCTCTTTAGGCAAGAATGAGTTGCCCAGAGATTTACTCATTTTTTGTCCGTTGACAGTAAGCATATTTGTATGCATCCAGTATTTTGCAGGCACTTCTCCGCAGCTTCCTACACTTTGAGCTATTTCGCATTCATGGTGCGGAAATTTTAAATCCATACCGCCACCGTGGATGTCAAATGTCTTGCCTAGATATTTAGTGCTCATTACGGTGCACTCAAGGTGCCATCCAGGAAATCCTAGGCTCCAAGGCGACTCCCATCTCATCAAGTGTTCTGGCGCTGCTTTTTTCCAAAGAGCGAAGTCCGCTTTGTTTTTCTTTTCATTTTGCCCATCCAAGTCTCTTGTTGTTTGCAATAACTCTTCGACAACACGTCCGGAAAGGACTCCATAATTATGCTTGTCGCTATATTTTTCAATGTCAAAATAAACGGAACCATCGGACTCATAAGCTACTCCATTGTCAATCAATGTTTGGATGAGCTGAATTTGTTCAAGAATATGGCCTGTTGCTTGAGGTTCAATGCTTGGGGGAAGGATATTGAAAGTTTTCATGGCATCATGAAAGCCATTAGTGTATTTCTGCACGACTTCCATAGGTTCCAAGTTTTCAAGCTTGGCTTTTTTTGCAATTTTATCTTCTCCCTCATCAGCGTCACCGACTAAATGTCCTACATCAGTGATATTTCGGACATAACGAACTTTGTACCCCAATTGCATAAGGTACCTGTAGACGATATCAAAGCTCATAAATGTGCGAATATTGCCCAAGTGCACATCTGAATAAACTGTTGGACCACACACGTACATGCCGGCATGGCCAGGTGTGATGGATTCGAATTTTTCTTTATTTTTAGTTAGAGTATTGTATATCCTTAAATCGGTGAGCATCAATCTTATTAATGGTTTGTGTTTAAATGAGAATGAAGTTTTCTTCTCCCATGACGCAATTTAAAAATTTGAGATTAAATAAAGAATCTTTGCGGTATTCTTTCATCATAAATGAAGCAAGAAATGGTATAATATTGCATCTCTTTGCTGTAAATGCGGAAAGTAAGTTTGCAATACAAAATATTATGTAGTAACTTTGCGAATGAATTAAGGTATGTGAGAGGAGGGGACATTTAGTCCCCTTTTTTCTTTTGTTTTTATTGCATGGAAAATAGTTCATTAAAAGATCGTATTGCCGAGAAGGTAAATGAGTTGATCACCGACCCAACATATTTTTTGGTTGACGTGATTATCACAGGAGATGGAGGAAAAAAGAAGGTCTTGATTTTAATTGATGGAGATCAAGGCGTGAATGTAGACGAGTGCGGGAGAATAAGCCGCCAATTGGGAGCTTATCTGGAAGAAGAAGATTTGATTTCGACTGCATATAGGCTGGAAGTGTCTTCTTTTGGGTTGGATTACCCGCTAATGCTTAAAAGGCAATACATTAAGAACATTGGCCGCAAGGTGAAGGTTAAGTTGGCAGGAAGCTCTGACGAGCCGATTGTCGGTTTGCTGGAAGCAAGTGATGAGGACACTATAAAAGTACTTAAGGATGGGAAAACGAAAAAAGATCCGAAAGAATCGATTACGATCCCATTCGAAGAAATTTTGACAACGAATATTTTGATCCAATTTTAGGAATTATTTGATATAATATGGATAGTTCAACGCTTATTGAATCTTTTGCAGAGTTTGCGAAAAAGAAGAATATAGATCGCCCGACAATGATCAGGATTTTGGAAGATGTTTTCAAAACGATGATCAGGAAGAAGTACAATTACGATGACAATTTTGACGTTATTGTAAATGCTGACAAGGGGGACTTGGAGATATGGAGATTTAGGGAAATTGTTGATGACAACTCTGAGGATATTTGGGATCATGATAAAATTAGCTTGAGCGATGCCAAAAAAATAGAGCCGGATTTTGAGATCGGAGAAGAAGTGGCAGAGGAAGTTAAGCTTATTGATTTCGGACGTAGAACTGTGATGACTGCTAGACAGACTTTGATGCAGAAAGTTAAAGACCTTGAAAAGGATCTTTTGTTTCAAAAATACAAAGAAAGAGTCGGCGAAGTTATCGTAACGGAAGTAGTTCAGATATTGAGCAGAGAGATTATCGTTGTTGATACGGATAATAATGAACTTTCATTGCCGAAGTCGGAGCAAATTTCTAAGGATAGATACCGCAAAGGTGAATCGTTGAAAGCAGTGATTCATAAAGTAGAGATGATCAATGGTAATCCAAAGGTTATCTTGTCTAGAACTTCTCCTGTGTTTTTGGAAAGGTTGTTCGAAGCGGAAGTGCCTGAGATTTTTGATGGTTTGATTACGATTAAGAAGATTGTAAGGGAGCCGGGAGAAAGAGCTAAGGTTGCTGTTGAGTCTTACGACGAGAGAATTGATCCTGTAGGAGCATGTGTGGGTATGAAAGGATCTCGTATTCATAGTATCGTTAGAGAGTTACGCAATGAAAATATAGATGTAATTAATTTCACGGATAATAAAGAACTATATATTTCACGTGCATTGAGCCCAGCCAAGATCGTTAGAATTGAAGTTAGCGAAGATAATGAGCGTGTTTCTGTGTTCTTAAAACCAGATCAAGTATCTTTGGCAATTGGTAAGGGTGGATATAATATCAGATTGGCCAGCAGATTGATGGATCAAGAGATTGATGTCTACAGAGATATCGATGAATTAGAGGACGAAGACGTGGTATTGGATGAGTTCTCGGATGAAATCGATGCTTGGATTATTCACGAATTGAAAAAAGTAGGATTGGATACTGCCAAAAGTGTTTTAGCTCTTTCATTGGATGAAATTGTTAGAAGAACAGATCTAGAGGACGAAACGGTATCGGAAATTTTAAGAATATTAAACCAAGAATTTGAATAATATTTTTTAGGAATATATAGGCAAAAGGCAAAACTTTAATATGGCAGAAAAAATGATGAGACTGAGCCAGGTGGCTCGAAAACTCAATGTAGGAACGTCAACAATTGTAGAGCACTTGAAAGGCAAAGGCTTTGAGGTTGAGAACAAACCCAATGCCAAAATCTCTATGGAGCAGTTTAATATGCTGGCCAAAGAGTACAAGTCTTCTTTGCAAGAGAAAGAGGAGGCTTCTGAATTGAAGATTGGTAGTAGTCATGCGCAAAGAAATGTGGTGATAAAAGATGATACTACTGCCAAAAAAACGCCTACTCCGACGCAAGAGGAGAAAAAGGTGTTGATTAAGGATGTGACTACATCTGCAACTAAGACTAGCACGAAGCCGACTTCAGAGCCAAAGAAAGGTGATGAAAAAGCATCAGTGGAAGCTCCGAAGTTGCAGGGAGTAAAGGTGTTGGGGAAAATTGACCTTGATGCCAAAGGCAATGTGAAAAAAACAACCACAAGTTCAAGCAAACCTGAGGTTGCCAACAAGCCAACTCAAGAAAAAGAAAAAACGGCGCAACCTCAGAAAAAGGTAGCTGAAGAAGCAACTAAGCCTAAGCCTGTTGAGAAGCCTGCGCCGCCAAAAGTTAAAAATGAAGCGAAGCCAGCTTCTGATGAATCTAAAAAAGATTCTGTCTCTTCTGATTCAAAAACTGCCGATAAGCCTAAGCCTAAAGAAAAAGAAGAAGCGAAATCTGCCAGACCATCTGTAGCCAATAGCGTTTCTGAAAATAAAAACGTAAACAAAAAGGCTCTGCCGCAAGATCAGAAGGCTGAGCAAAAGGACAATAGACCATCTGAGAAAATAGAAAGAGAAGTAGTGAAAGAGGAAGCTGTAGCAAAGAATGAAGAAAAACAGTCCATCGCTCAGAAAG
Source organism: Aureibacter tunicatorum (assembly GCF_036492635.1). Taxonomy (GTDB): domain Bacteria; phylum Bacteroidota; class Bacteroidia; order Cytophagales; family Cyclobacteriaceae; genus Aureibacter; species Aureibacter tunicatorum. The sequence continues at coordinate 4,033,699 of NZ_AP025305.1, read as the reverse complement.
ACGAACTGATCACAGCGAAGGCAGATACCCTTAAGGGACTTACCGTGCTTGGCAAGATTGAATTGCCTACGCAAAAATCTAAGAAAAAACCAGTAGCTTCTTCCGACGATAAAGGTGACAAGAAGAAGAAAAGGCCTAGAAAGCGTATCCAAAAAGGAGGCAATGACCAGTCTAATAGATCTTCTGACGGTAACAAGAACTCCGAAGGTAACGGAGGTCAGAGAAGACAAGGAGGCAACAACTCTGGGAACCAACAAAATCGTCAAGGTGGCGGTAATCAAAATCGCCAAGGAGGCAACCAACAGAATCGTCAAGGAGGCGGCAACAACCAACAATCTGGCGGTCGTGGAGGTAACCAGCAAAGAAAGCAAAACCAGCAGAATAACAGAAAAGGTGGTCATAACAGAAAAGGCGGTAGACAACAGCCTGTAGCTAAGAAGGAGGAACTTTCGGATAAGGAAATCCAAGAGCAAATCAAGGCAACCTTGGCGAAACTTAGCGGTGGAACCAAGAAGAATACTACAGCTAACAGATCTAAGTATCGTAAAGACAAGAGAGGAAGAGCGGCTGAGGCTGATGCGGAAAGAATGCTACAAGAGCAGGAAGCTGCAAAAACATTGCAAGTGACGGAATTTATTGCTGCTAATGACTTGGCTTCAATGATGGAAGTTTCTGTGAATGATGTGATTTCAGCTTGCATGTCAATGGGAATGTTCGTTTCTATCAACCAAAGATTGGATGCTGAAGCTATTACGCTGATAGCAGATGAGTTTGGTTACGAAGTGGACTTCACTACAGCGAAAGATGAGCTTGATGTTCAAGAGGTAGAAGACAAAGAGGATGATCTGTCAGAAAGAGCGCCAATTGTTACGATCATGGGACACGTTGACCATGGTAAGACATCTTTGCTTGACTATATTAGAAATTCAAAAGTAACTGAGTCAGAGGCTGGAGGTATCACACAGCACATTGGAGCTTATGATGTGATGACTGAGAGCGGGAAAAGAATTGCATTCTTGGATACTCCAGGTCACGAAGCCTTTACAGCGATGCGTGCTCGTGGAGCGAAAGTAACCGATGTAGTTATCATCGTGGTTGCTGCCGATGATGCGGTAATGCCTCAGACAAAAGAAGCGATAAATCACGCGCAGCAAGCTGATGTGCCGATTGTAATTGCAATCAACAAGATAGATAAACCAAATGCTAACCCTGATAAAATCAAGGAACAATTAGCATCGAATAATATCTTAGTGGAAGATTGGGGTGGTAAATACCAGTGCCAAGAAATTTCTGCTAAATCAGGAGTTGGTATCGAAGACTTGCTGGAAAAAGTCCTTTTAGAATCAGAAGTGCTTGAGCTTCAAGCTAATCCTGAAAAGCCTGCAGTAGGTACAATTATCGAGGCATCACTTGATAAAGGTAGAGGTTATGTAGCTACTGTGCTAGTTCAAGCTGGTACATTGAGAATAGGAGATGTGATGTTGGCTGGTTCTCACTTTGGTAAAGTGAAGGCAATGTTTGATCACAGAGGGAAAAGATTGAAAGAAGCACCTCCTTCTACGCCTGTATTGGTTTTAGGGCTTGATGGCGCGCCTCAGGCAGGTGATAAGTTCAATGTAATGGATACTGACCGTGAAGCGAGAGAAATTGCGACTAAGAGAGGTCAATTGCTTAGAGAGCAAAGTATGCGAACTAAGAAGCACATTACGCTTGATGAGATTGGTAGACGTTTGGCTATTGGTTCATTTAAGGAGCTTAATATTATCATCAAAGGTGACGTGGATGGTTCAGTTGAAGCATTGTCTGATTCATTGCTGAAGCTTTCAACAGAAGAAGTTCAAATCAATATCATTCATAAGGCTGTAGGTCAGATTTCAGAGTCGGATGCCTTGTTGGCTTCTGCTTCAGATGCGATTATTATTGGATTCCAGGTTCGTCCTTCGGTCAATGCGAGAAGAATTGCGGAACAAGAGCAGATTGAAATCAGACTTTACTCTATCATTTACGATGCTATCAATGAGATCAAAGATGCGATGGAAGGTATGCTTGATCCTGAGATGGAGGAAGTAATCACTGGTAATATTCAGGTAAGAGAAGTCTTTAAGATATCTAAAGTAGGTACGGTAGCTGGATGTTATGTGACTGATGGATATGTGAAGAGATCTTCTTCTATCAGAATCATACGTGAGGGTATTGTGGTTTATACTGGAGAAATAGCTCAATTGAAGAGATTCAAAGACGATGTCGCTGAAGTGAAGCAAAACTACGAGTGTGGTTTGAGTATTGCGAATTTTAATGATATCAAAGTTGATGATGTAATTGAAGGATTTGAGCAGAGAGAAGTAAAAAGAAAGCTTAAGTAATTCGATTTATAAAATATTTAATAGAAAGCCCAGCCAAGAAGGTTGGGCTTTTTTTATGACTTACAATCTCTAAAAAGCGTCAATAATATGTAGAACATCTATACGTGGCGTTAGCGTGACCGCAATGATGTCAAATCTGATTTTTCCATGCCAATTGATTTTTTCTTGATAGTAATTCGCGGCTTTTTGAACGTTATCGATTTTTTTAGCATTGACAGCTTCTTCTGGTTCTCCGAATGAATTGTTGATTCTTGTTTTCACTTCCACGAAGACGAGAGTGTTCTTGTCAACAATTATCAAATCTACTTCATATCTAGAATGCCTGAAGTTCATTTCTTTGATAATTCCACCTTTGCTTTGAAGGTAATTTTTAGCGATGTTTTCACCGTCAGAACCTTTGTCAATATTATTTTTCATTTAATTCCAGTGTAATATTTATTTGCCAAGTAAAGTGCCAATGTTGAAAAGCATGAAACTTTGATCAACATTGTGTATTTTTGCAAATCAATATTTGTACTAGAAGGAAATAAGAAGCGCATGAATGCTACATTGAATAAAAAGGTGAGGTATCGAAATCTCGGTACTATTGATTACAAGCAAGCATGGGATTTGCAAGAAGAGATTTTTTCTTCGATTATCGATAGAAAGATTTATAATAGAAATAATGAAGATCAGCAAAAGCTAACAGAAAATCATTTGCTAGTTTGTCAGCACCCTCATGTGTATACTTTGGGTAAAAGCGGAGATGCTTCACACCTTTTATTGAATGATGAAGGACTTCAAAAAGCCTCAGCTACGTACTATAAGATCAATAGAGGAGGGGATATTACTTATCATGGCCCTGGACAATTAGTGGCTTACCCATTGCTGGACTTGGATAATTTCTTTACTGACATACATAAGTATTTAAGATTATTGGAGGAAGCAGTCATTCTAGTATGCGCTGATTATGGTGTAAAGGCAGGAAGGATAGACGGCTTGACAGGGGTTTGGATTGATTTTGAAGGACAACCTAATCCGCGAAAAATTTGCGCAATGGGAGTGAAATCCAGTCGATGGGTGACAATGCATGGCATTGGATTCAATATTAATACAGATCTGTCTTATTTTGGAAATATAGTGCCTTGTGGTATTCAGGACAAGGCAGTGACCTCCTTGGCTAAGGAAGTAGGCCATGAGCTAATCATGGAAGAAGTTGAGCAAGCTTTGGTTAAGCATATGGCTGAATTATTTGAAATGGAAATAGAATATCAAGATTAGAAATAAGCAAGATGATAAAGGATATAAAAGTAGACAAAGTATCGGGAGTTAGCGTTGCTATAGCTTACGAGCTAAATAAAGCAGGTGATAAAGAATGGAATGTGTATTTGATCAATAACAATGATTTTGCTATTGAAACTGTCTTGATTTCCACAAAAGGTTATGGTGAGGTGAACGGTGAAGAAAGAAAAACTACAACATTAAGGCATAAAGTGGATGAATTGGATTCTGGTTGCTATGTAAAAGTGGAGCCTATTCAGGAGAGTCTTTTTGAGTTGAATAATGAATTTTGGGTGAGCTATTTTTATGATGGAAAAATGCTAGATAAGCGATTCATCTTTCCCGCAGGGATGATTATAGAGCCAAATATCAAAGAAATACCTGAAATTGGGTTGAAGGGAATCTATAGCTTTAATTAGCGTATAATAACAAAGCCCGCGTATGCGGGCTTCATTATCAAAAACTCAAAATAAATGGGATCAAAATGATCCATTTATCATTAACAATATAGTGCAATTTTTTGTTTTAATAAAATATTTTTTACTTTATCGCAATTTTTTGAATTAAAGATTTTCCGTCAGAATCAATGGTATTGATATGATAGATTCCTGATTTCAAGTGGCTTATATTTAATTTTCCATTTCCAACTTTTTGATTAAGGACGATTCTGCCGCTTAAGTCGATGATTATCACATCTGCTTGAGCAGTAAAGCCAACCAAATTGATATGGTCGTCAGCAGGATTCGGATAGATTGCTTGCTGCTTGTTGACATTGTTGTCATCTAGCGAAGTGGTGGCTTTTTGACGAGACGGGCCTGAATCTGAAGGTCCTGTGCCTGGTCCAGGGTTAGTAGGACCTGTCGCATTGCAATTCTCTGTTGTAAATTGGACATTGTTTGTGTTAGGATATCCCCAAGAGTTCATGTCATCAGCAATTGTTTGGTTAGCAACTTTGACACAACTTAAGTTTTCATTATAGGTTATGCCCAGATTAGTTGCTGTTATATTTAGATTGTTTGATATATCTAAGCTTTCAAGATCATTATAGTCAATATCAATACTTCTAAGTGCTATATTGTCATTTAGATTTATTGAAGTAATTTTATTTGAAGATAAAATCAAATTTTCTAATTTGTCAAGATTAGAGGTGTTGATTGATGTAATTAGGTTATCACGTGCAGAAATATAGGTCAAATTTGAATTTTTTGATACATCTAAATTTGAAATCTTGTTTTGGTCAATTTGAAGGCTTTCTAATTCAGGATTATTATTAACATCGATCGTTGTTATTTTATTGACACGAAGATCTAAATTTGTTAGATGATTTTTATTGCTAATATCAAATGAAGTGATATTGTTGCCATATGCGATAACCTCAATTATTTGCTCATTCGTACTTAGATCAAGAGAGGAAAGGTTGTTTTCGTCACATCTTAAGTATTTGAGGTTTATATTGTCAGTAAGATTTAAGCTACTAACATTACATTGAAATAAATTGAGAGTTTCTAAATTAGAACAGTTGTCAGTATTTATACTGCTCAAGGAATGACTGTATCCAAATCTAGCTTCTTTAATAGCGGTGTTAGTGCTTAGATCAATGGATTTCAATGAAGTTTCGATGGCATGTAAAAACTCTAGATTAGCCAAGCCTGTTAAGTTGACAGATGATAAGATTGGATTATTATTTAGAAAAAGGTTAACTAATTTTTTATTGTTAGACAAGTCTGCATAAGATAATTTATTGTTGTCTAAATCTAAACCTTTAAGTTCTACAAAATCTTGAATTCCTGTTAAGTCTTCGATATTTTTAGAACGAACATCTAGATTCGTTAGGTGATCGATATTATCTCTTAGCACTCTTCCGTCTAGCTCATCATCATGTCCTGCATAGATCAGCGCTTGCTCAAAGTTGATATCTGGAATACAAGTGTAAGGAGTTTCATCTCCGCAATCAACGCATGTAACGGCGCATGTTGTACTAGCTTCAAACCTCCATCTTTTAAATTCTTCGCTTCGAGGTATTAGGTTATTGTATTTATCTTTGACTCTATCATTTGCAGCATCTGCTATTTGTTGCGTAGCGACTTTTATACACTTAATATCATTGTTTAATGTGTTGAGGTCATTAATTAGCGGGTTGGCAGATATATCCAAGGATGTAAGCCTTGTGTTTTGGGCAGCTAGTCTAATAAGATTTGAATTGTTGGAAAGATCGATATCTGATATGCTGGTATTGTTAAATGCAAAGTGTATTAAATCATGCTGATTAGTTACATTAATTTGACCTAGATTATAATTGTTCGGAAGAGTTAAATACGTTAATAGAGGGTTGTTGTTTATGTTTAAATCAGTTAAAAGATTTCCTCCAATTTTTAATGATCTAAGTTGATTTAGCATAGTAATATCAATGGAAGATATTTGATTTTCGTATGCAGTAAGATGAATCAGGTTTCTATTATTAGATAGGTCTAGCGATACTATCTGATTGATACTAACATCAAGATCAATCAACTTGCTTAAGGTTGATGTGTTTAAGCTCGTCAACTGATTTTCATTGAGATTTAATGAGTCAAGATTTGTGTTTTTAGAAACATCAATGCTTGTTAAATTATTGTTGTCAAGAAGTAAAGCTCTTAATTTAAGATTATTGCTGGTATTAATAGTGCTTAGATTACTTCCATGCAAATCCAAATGTTCTAGCTCAAGGTTGCTTGAGATATCGATATCATTCAAACTGCCATATCTATAGCTGAATGTTTTTAAATTAATGTTATTAGAAATATTAACGCTTGTAATATCATTATCAGAAATTACAATATGTCCTAGGAGCGGATTAGGACTGAAGTCAACAAAGGAAGTATTGGAAGCAAAGAATTCAAGCGTTTTTAGCTTAGGGCAGTTTGATATGTCCATATGCCTTAGACCATTCGCATATCCTTTTATTTCTTCAAGTTGCGCGTTGTTAGAGAAATCGATTTCTCTAAGGGAAGGATGTTGGTAGGTGAAATTGATAGTTTTAAGCATTGAGAATGCTTCAATACCTTCTAGTGATCGGATATAACCGTCATTTTCAGCGCCGGAAATGTAAAGGCCTTCAATCGTTAATTCTGTTTCATTGCTGGCGGCTGCATTTGATATAAATCCATCTTTTGTGTCGTCAATTCCTAATTCAAGGAGTATTCTTTCGAAATTTTCATCTGGAACGTTCGTATATCCATTGACACTGTATATTGTGTTTTCATCTTGAGACCAGCCTTTTTGCCCTTGATTGGCTTCATAAGCTGTTTGAGTTTCAGCGACCATGATTTTTTCAAGGTTGTTGCCTGTTGCATTCAATACATTGATCTTGCCGTTTGCGACATTAAGCGAGGTAAGATTGTTGTTAGAAACATTGAGATACCCGATGTCTGTAGCGCTAATGTCTAGGCTGCTTAATTGGTTGTTTGAAAGGTTTAGGTCGGACAGATAATCAAAATACTTTAATTCTCCAGAGGAAATGAATCTGATTCCTCTGCCTGAGAGATTAAGCTTCCTGATGCTGTATATTCTGCTGATCAAGACTTCCCCGTCGATTCTGTCATCATAGCCCATTTGGACCAAGGCCGTTTCGAAATTTCTGTCGGAGATTCTGATTTTTTGGCCAGAAGTACCCGGAGGTCCGCTGACACCATCTTGTTTGGATTTTGTTTGACCAAATGAGTTGAATGAGATAAAACTCAAGATGATCAGTAGTTTTGAAAGTTTTTTCATCGTTTTTGTATTGTTGTGTAATTGCGAAATACTATATATATATATAATTATGCAAAAAAATAAGGTAATAATTTTAAGTTTTACTATGTTATTATTTTACTAAAACGAGTTTTATGTTTCTTTGTGGGTATATTGTGTTATTAAATTAATTTTTTATATGATTATGTTGATTTCGTTTTAAGTGGGTGTTGAAATAAAATTGTTACTTCTGGACGTTTAGTGGAGAGATCATGATAATTGTTTAAAAAAAGAGAGCTCCCTTAAGAAAGGAGCTCTCTTTTTTTAATAGATTAATAGGTGATCATTTTACTTTATCGTAATTTTTTGGACTAAAGATTTTCCGTCAGAATCAATGGTATTGATATGGTAGATTCCAGGTTTCAAGTGGCTTTTATTTATTTTGCCAATATGTTAATATATTTATATGATTCAAATGATAAGTATTTTGGAGGTGCTGCAGTGAGAGAAGCTTTAATAAATTAAAATTTATAAAGGGTGTATTGTGAAATAAATTAGGTTTTCATTCCAGTGGATTTGTGTTAAGAGTTTTGTTTAGAATGAAATTCATCTTGAAGAAGGCTTGGCCTATTTCTTGGAAGCCAGGTTAAAAAAATCTCTTTTTTTATTAAGATATTGTTGTTTTGAAACAACTTAATGTTTTGTTATAGCTCCATTAATCTCTTTTAATACGATTATTATTAATCTATTCATTATGTTTTTCGAGATATAAGGTTCAAATATAATAAGTATTATGCTGATGAACATTTTTAGCTGTTAGTTACGGTTTTGTCAATATTATCTTATCTATTTCATTTTGAGATTTTAAATACTAATCTGTTTTCTTTTAATTATCAAACAATTTTGTTAATATATCCATAATTTCTTGTTTCAGAATTTGAAAAATGCTTTTTACATACTGAAATTTGATGAAAAAGAAACCCCTAAAACATATTAATATGAAGAAAATAATACTTCTAATTTTGCTATTGTATGGAGTGGTGATGGACAGTATTGGTCAGTTTGACTATCGATTTGATCCAAGATATCCAAATACCACAGTAAAGAGTGTTAATTCATGTAATTCTACTTTTTCTGATCATTGGAGTGATCCGAATAATGGTAACGAATATGATGATTGGTTTTATGTGGCGGAATTCTGTCCAGGTGAAAATGATGGAGATGGATTGTCTAGTTATTTGAAAATTACGACAGATAGGCTTGAGGAGAGACATCCTGATAATGATTGGGATGATAATGTATTTTCATTATACGACGGAGACTTTGCTTCAGTATGGCAAGGTAATTATAATTTTGATCAAGATAAACTATTGGCTAGTCCTGCGGGGAGAGATACTGGAGCTGAAGATTATAGAGAATTTAGAGTACTGCCAAATAATGCTTCAGGATGCATTACATTGGTTTGGCAAAGAAAATATGTGAATAGTTTTTCGGGTGTTCTTGTTGATATAGGGTGCAATTATAACTGCAAAAGTGTAGAGGCTTCTTTGGATGCCGTTCAGATTGATAACGGAACATTAATAGATAACCCGGATGATTTCATTAAAGTATGTCAGGGAGCTGAAATTACTTTTCATGGAAAAGGAATTTATGGAGCTGATGTGACAAATCCTAAACCGGAAGATTATATTCCTTCTTATGATCAATCGGATGCAACGTCCACTTTTACTTGGATTGTGTCAGAAACCAGCCAAAAGCATGAACAAGCTGTTGGCGAAACGACTTTTGATTATACTTTTGACAACCCTGGTGAGTACGCGGTAATGTTGCTTGTCCAAGATCAGAACAAAGGGGATATATCTGGAGAAGACGTATTGACAGAATGTAGAAATTACAACTGGATTAATAAGAAAGTAATCGTAATTGGAAATTCAAATGATGATGTTGGAGGTACCGAAATGGCTTGTGAAGGGGATACTCCATTTATATTGCAGCCAGAATTAGAGTTTCCTGTTATCGATGAAAAGTGCACAGATTTGGATCCTAACCAGAATGTTTTGGCATTGCCTGATGGTATTGGTATTGGTTACTCAAGGCCTGCGATTTTTACATGTTTTGAGAAAGGTTATCAGTTTCAGCCAGGTGATATAGAATCAGTAGAAATAGAGTTGGAACATTCATTTGTTGGTGATTTACAAATAATTTTGATTTCTCCTTCTCAAGAGGAAGTAGTGTTATTAGAGAAGAATGATTATAATTTCATGTATTTCGGCGAACCACATATTTATAATTTGAATGGAGAGTTGACCGATCAAGATAATGGCAGTAATGGAGAACTTCCTCCAACTTATGGCAGAGCATATAGGTATTCTTGGGTTTCTGGGGAACCTAGCAATCGACAAATTGTAAATAATAGAATCAATAGAAATCCATTTCCAAATATTGTAGACTTGGAGGCGATAAATCAAAGAGTCGCTCAAGAAGAAGGTTGGGGAGGGAATGTTGTTAGAGCACAAAACAATAATTATATTTATCCAGAAGGTCAGCAATTTGCTCTTGTAAGAGGTGAAGATGGTATTAGAAATTCATTTGATGAGTTAACTGGTAAAACGGAGATGAATGGTCTTTGGCAAGTGAAAATTATTGATGGTTTAGCTAGGGATAATGGTTTTTTGGTAGATTGGAAAATTAATTTTAGAGATGATATTCCTAAAAGTAGTAGTAACTATCAACCTCAGATTGAGTCTTATAATTGGGTGATTGATGACCCTAGTCTTGTATTATCTACGTCTCAAGATCAGATCGATTTATCGGCGGATGAAGTTTTTTCTAACAAAACCTTAAGGTACAATTATGAGCTTGGTGAAGGTTGTATGGGAGAGGTTGTTTGGGATATAAGTGTTCGTCCGAAATCTTATGCAGGGTCAAGCTTGCAACCTATTGATGATACAGAAACTATCAATATTAATCATTTTGATTTGAATACCTTGAATCTGTATGATGAATTGAGAACGAAAGCGCATGAAAGACAAACTGCTGACGGCGAAGCAACGATGACAGATCCAGATGCTCAGCTTGTTCGAAATGGAGTGGAAAGAATCTCAGCAGTTTGGTCGCAAGCGAATGGGCAAAATGTGGTAATAACTCCAAATTCAAACACATCTTCAACTGATGAAGAGGCTGTTTTGACTGATTTGGGAAGCTCTACATTCCTTCAAAATGGCACTTATACATTTACTTATACGACAGCAAGGAATTACCCATATGTTGATGGTTCAGGCCGATCTGATATGCCGTGCGAAGACATTTCGAATTTGGTAATAAATATAACTTCTGAAGTTGAAATAGAATCAATCGCTGATATCGCGTTAGGTTCTTGTCAACCAGATACATTAGTTACAGCGAGTACATTATACGATCAAGTGGCTAAGGTTAATAAGAATGTTAGCGATGTTTGGTTTGAAAAGAATGGAACAAGAGAAACGACAGATTATCAACAATTTACTTCGGAAGATTTAGCGAATAGCATAAGCACCATTGATTCGATTGTAACAAGATTGACTCCTGGAACATATACAGTTGTAGCTCAGGACCAATATGGCGCTGAAGATCGAATTAATTTTACCATTACTCAAAGTCCAGTGTTTACAGTGGATGCAGGAACTGATATTACCTTAACTAATGGAAATACAAACCCTCCGGCATTTAATGGTTCTACTACTTTGAACCCTACTTTGATTGATAATATCAAGTGGAAACTAGTAGAAGGAAATAATACAAGAGACTTGAATGTTGATGGAGAAATCACTGCTGATGACATATTGCAGCCTACTGCTAAACCAACAGGTCCAGGTGTTTATAGATTATTTGTAACAGATATTTATGGTTGCGTTGATTCTTCAGATGTAGAAATTATCATGGACCAAGTTACAATTACGGTTGCCGACACTTTAATCGGAAGTTGTAATCCTGATCCAATTGTTGAAATATTGATAAACTCTAGTTATCCTTTAGCAACTCATACAATAACTAATACGACAACGTCGGTGGTTGTATATACTGGAACTGATAAAATTGTCAACACTCAGGCATTTGCTCCTGGAACTTATGAAGTATCTGCTGAATCTACAACTGGTTCAAGTGATACTCAGCAATTTACGGTGAGCCAAGATCCAGCTCCTACAGTAAATGCAGGTACTGATATTATTATAGGTAAGGATGTTGTGAATACTACAGCATTTAATGCAAGCTACACTGGAGTAGAACCTGTAACTATACTTTGGACTAATTCCGATGATAGCCCATTAGTTGTGCCTGATGATATTTCAGCTACAGATATTATCGATCCAGTATTTGTTACTCCATCAGCGAATAAAACTTACAAAGTTCTTGTAACTGACATATATGGATGTACTATTGAGGATGAAGTTGAAGTGATCATTGATGAGATATCTTTGACAGTTGATGATATTTTGATTAGCGCATGTGCTCCTACCCCAACTGTGGATATTAATGTTACTGAAAACTATGGTTTGAATTCCGTAAGAGTATTTGACACTAGTGTAAATCCTGAAGAAATAGTATATGCTGATTTGAGTGGTAATGCAGTGAACCCTGTTAATGGTTTGACTTTACCTATAGACCCAAATACAGATGTGATTAATGATCTTTCGAAAATATTTAGAGTTGAGGTGGAATCCACTTATGGACACGTTATAACAGAAGAGTTTACTGTAACAAGACAAGTAGCTCCTCAAGTAACCGTGGATGCCGCTGATAAGATAATCTTGATAGGAAAGGACAAAACAAATACGACTCCATTTAACATAAATTATACAGCTATAGCTCCGTCTACGATCCAATGGACATATGCTGATGGAACAGCGATACCAGCTTCGGAAATTGATGATGCTACAATTGCTGGAGCTATAGCAACTCCAAACGTTACGACTACTTATCAAGTAACTGTAACGGATGCGGGTGGATGTACAACTACGGAGACAGTAACTATCGAAGTAGACGAGATATCTGTAGAAGTTCCTGATGTAGTTATAGGGGCATGCGATGATGAGGAAGATGTAACTGTAACTGTTACAACAACATATCCGCTTGCTTCATTAGCGATCATTAATGAAGAAAATGGCTCTGTGGTATACTCTGAAGACAATACTGGTGGGGCTACAGTGACTAATCCTGCAATCGTTACTTTAAGTAATTTGACAGCAAATACTGATGTTGATAATCCACTGGTTTTGACTTATAGAGTTGAAGCTGTTTCAACTTCTGGTGCGGATGTTTTGGATTATAATTTTACCATAACAAAACAAAAAGCTCCTCAAGTAGAAGCAGGGAATGTGCCAGTGGTCGAACTTGGACAAAGCGCTGATTTTACTGGAGTATCTAGTTATACTGCAGAAGAGGTAGCTACAGTTCTTTGGGAAAGAGTTGATGGAAATGCATTTTCTGCAGGAGAAATTAGCGACCCATCTATTATTTCTCCAATATTCACACCTTCAGAGACAAGTACTTATAATGTAACTGTTATAGATGCTTATGGCTGTTCAGATGACGATCAAGTGACTATTACTGTTTCGGAAATGACTATTGAGCCAACAGTATCAGTTGTTGATTGTGAAAATAATGTGGATGTTGTTGTCAGTACTACAGAGACTATTGACTTCGTGAAGATTTTTGACTTGTCAACAAATCCAGAAACGGAAGTATATGACGGAACAAGTAAGATATTCACAACTATATTACCAGATGGTGATTATAGAATCGATGTAAGAACAACTAACGGTGTTTTAAAGTCTGAGCCATTGACAGTTGATCCGATACCAGTTGTGACTGCCACTATCGATGGAACATATACTAATTTGGACCCAAGAGACGCTTCATTGGTTCCATTGACTATTGATGCTTCGAGTGCTGGTTTTGGCAATTTAACTTATGAATGGAGAGAAGTAGGAAATGCGAATGTTATTTTCAATAATGAAGATCTTAATTTGATTGAATCGATTGATCATTCTATCACTAATCGAATAGCGAGTGGCAGAACTTATGAATTGACAGTTATCGATGAAAATGGATGTTCTTCTACTGTAAATACAGATGTTTCATTTACCGTTTATCCAAAACAAATAGATAAGACAATAAGCTCATGTGATGAAACTTTGCAGTTAGTTGCAGAGGTTGATTCAATCGCTGGTGAAGTAGTATCTTATGAATGGACCTTGGCTGGAAATATTGTTGGAACAGGTCGAGTTATTAATTTGACATCTGTTGATTTACCATCAGTTGGCCAGACTGAAACATATGTATTAAAAGCAACTGCTGATGCGACAGGTTTGTCTAATGAGATTGATTTCGATATTACTAGAGAAGTAGAACCTGTTGCTAGTATTACTGGAACGTATACAGATCTAGATCCACAGGCGACTAGCTTGACTATTGACGGTGAAGCAACTGCTGGCGTGGGACCATTTACCTATGAATGGAAAATCGTTGATCCTGCATTGAATGGAAATGAACCAGCAATTGCTGGAGCTAATAATGAAGACTTGACAGTTAATGAGGCTGATTTGGTTTCAGGTAGAAATTATAGATTAGTAGTCACAGATGCTTCTGGTTGCCAAGATTCAGTCGAGCAAGTGGTTTATTTTGATGTGATTGTAGAAGTTGATGATATAGTTATTAGTTCATGTGAGCAAACTTTGGATTTATCTCCAGTAAATGTTTTCCATAGAGAACTTGACGAATCAACTATTGATTTTATTTGGACCTCTCCGCTTCCTGTCGCTGCCACAGAAATCAATGGTAGAGATATTACACTTTCAAATGATCAGTTGCCTTCTTTAGGAAGCATAGAGACATACAGTTTGGAAGCTACGACAATAAGTGGAGCTTCCCATCAAGTTGATTTCTCAATAATTAGAGAAAATGCTCCAACTGCTGGGATAACAGCTGCTAATGGGGTTGATTTTGACAATTTGGATCCTGATCCATATCCATTCGGATTGACATTGTATGGGAATGCAACTGGAACTGAGCCAAGAACTTATACTTGGGAAAAAGTGTCTGTTATTGATAATAGCGTAACAGTTGTTGATAATCAATTAAATTTAGTAGTGGCTGACGCAGATTTGTTGTCGGGAGATATTTATAGATTAACAGTTACCGATGCCAATGGATGTTCTGTTACAGTTGAGCAAGAGATTATTTTCGATATTAAAGTTGAAAAGGTTGATGAACAATTGAGTGCCTGTGATGTAGGTTTGAATTTGACTCCAACAACTGTTGTTCATAGAGAAGCGGATCCAAGTACTATCGTTTATAATTGGATATTGACAGATGGAAGTATATTGATTGAAGAGTCTCCGTCATTGACAGATGCTCAATTGCCTTTGCCAAGTGCTTCGGGTACTTATACTTTGTCGGCGACAACAATAAGCGGCAAAACAAGCTCTGTTGATTTTATAGTTACAAGATTGGCGGAACCGCGAGTTGATATTGATAGAGATACGATTATTTTGACGCCTGGAAATAATACGCCGGTTCAAATTACTGCTTCAAGCTCTGGTAGTGGGTTAACTTATGTTTGGACTCCTAATACAGCATTGAATGTTGACGATTCGGAAGATGTAGTGTTGGACCCTTCAGCTTTGACAGCTCCAACTGACTTTATATTGACCGTAACGGATCAATTTGGTTGTACAGATGCAGATACGGTTCATGTAACATTTGATATTAGCGTAGTGATTATTGATCCAGGGTATATCGGTTTCTGTGAAGATGAGATTACTTTGACTGCTGATCCTAGCAGAGCGGATGTAACTTATACTTGGTATGAGTTTAGTAATATTGGAAATGCAGTAGAAATACCAAACTCTAATTTGCAGACTATTACATTACCAGCTCCTACATCAGGAACACTTTATAAAGTTAAAGTTGTTGATAATCAGACGGGCACAGAAGCTGAGTCAACAGTTTATACTGTTAGAAAAGCTGCTGAACCAATCTTGACGGTTAATGATGATACTATCATTATAGATCCATTAGTAGGAAATACTACTGAAGAGTTTGATATAACAGCAAGTGGTGAAGGTGATTTGATTTTTACTTGGACGCCAAATGATGGATTGTCAGATGCTACGATATCTAATCCTATTCCAAACCCTGCTGTTTCGACAGAATATATTGTTCAGATAGAGGATGTGTTTGGCTGTACTAAAGATAGTGTGCTTAGAGCTTTGGTAGATCTAAAAGCGTATAAAGCGGATACTGTTATTGGTTTCTGTCAAAATATCGGAGAGATTTCGCTTGACTCTGTTAAAGGCGGTATTCCTGATGAGGTTATTTGGTTATTCAATGATGTAGAAGTGGCAAGAGGCATGACGGCAACTCCTAATTTGCCAAGAGAAGGCGAATATCAGATCGTTGTGAGAGATTCTTGGGGTATGGAAGATACTACAAGTTTCACTTTGGACATATTGCCGGAACCATCTGTGAATATTGCTCATGGAGTTAATTTAACAGAGGAAGATAGATTTGTGATCTATGAAAACCCTGTAAGACTGACAGCTATGCCTGAAAATGGTGGAGCTCAGCTTGTTAATTACAGTTGGTCGCACGCAGGTTTAGGTAATCAAAATGCAGTGACATTGGATACAACTGGAGTAGCTAATTTCCCTTACACTGTATCCATAAATGTCGAAGATAGCAAAGGTTGTATAGCTTCAGATGATATAGTGATATTGAGACCATTGGAAGTTGATGTTAAAGATATTGCGATATTAAAAGATTGTGAAAATGAAACATTAATCGAGTCAGAATTGCTTCAAGCGGGTAATGGCGATCCAGCAATATTTACTTACCAGTGGTATAAAAATGGTAATTTATTAGCGGATATTACTCCTTCAATTACTGATGGAGAAGGCCAATATGTATTGGTGGTTACTGATACTGAAGGGCTTCAATCAACAGTTAACTTTGAAGTGCAAAAGGCTGCAGCTCCAACTATTGCCATTAGATACAGCTTGAATGGAACAATGATAGATTCAGATCCGTCAGTTCCTGTGGTGGTTAATGGACAAATTATGGATATCGTAGCTATGGTTACTGCTGATGGTAGTAGTTCGGTTACTTGGGATACGTCTGTTAATGGATTGACATCATATGATCAGGCTTCAGTAAGTCTTGATACTGCGAATATTGATAATTTCCCTGTGACATTTACAGCTCAAATATCTGGCGATATGATTTGTCCTGTAGATAGAACGATTACATTTATTCGTCCATTGAAAATAACTGGACAAGACATAACATTAGGTTGTTTTGATATCGCTACTGCTAACTTAACAGCTCAATTTATAGCAGGAGCTGAAGGCAATGGAAATATTAGCTATGCTTGGTATGACGATGTTGATGGAACTGGTAATCAATTGCCGAACATTACTGAGTCTATCTCAGTGACTAAACAAGCTAATGAAACTTATCCTAAAGTGTATTCAGTTGTTGCTACTGATAATTATGGACAAAGAAGTGTTCATAACTTTACTGTAAGAGAATCAGAGCTTCCGACTGTAACGTTGCCTGCTGATATAGTGATTGATTCTGACCAAACGAATAGCGAAATTGTTGTCGCTCAAGTAACAGGCCAAGGTCAATTGACAAGAACATGGACTTCTGACCCAGTTGTTGACTTTGTAATCAATGGAGATGAAATTACAGTTGA
The DNA here is from genome assembly GCF_036492635.1 of Aureibacter tunicatorum. Taxonomy (GTDB): domain Bacteria; phylum Bacteroidota; class Bacteroidia; order Cytophagales; family Cyclobacteriaceae; genus Aureibacter; species Aureibacter tunicatorum. Next base: position 4,016,635 of record NZ_AP025305.1, on the reverse strand, counting down.
CCCTAATCAAATTACGCAATTGACGACATTCACATTGACTGTTGAGGATGATCAGTTCAAATGTGTGGCTAGCGATGAGATTAGATTTGTGAAAGGACTAACAGTGGATGTTCCTGATGTTGTAATTCCTTTCTGCTTGCCAAATCAAGTTATAACAGCTGATATATTAGGTGGAAATGGAACAGCTGATGCATCTTGGTATGAATGGACGCTTCCAAGTGGGTTAATAGTAGATAACACTGATGAGTTGACAGTCACTGAGGGTGGTGTTTATACTTTGAAAATCACTGACGAGGCTGGAAAAGTAGCAACTACTCAGTTTACTGTTGAAATAGATGAGCAAATTACAATTGATGAAATTCCATCAATATTAATTGACCCAACTCCGGGTTATGAAAATATGGAACCATTTGATGTAAATATTAATGGTTTGAATGAGAATGATTATGCTTCGAATGGCGATTTGCTTTTGAACTATGAATGGACAATGAATGATGACCCATTAATGGATATAAGTAGCTTGATAGATCGTAATGATATTGAAGATGCAACTCCAAAAGCTAACTATTCTACAACTTATAAATTAACTGTTACTGATAGATTCGGATGTTCTAAGCATCAATACGCCAATACAACTGTAGGAATAATCTTAGAGGTAAGTCCTACTGTGATAGGCTATTGTAGAGAAAATGCTGAAGTGATTCCGACATTGAAATTAGAACCTGGTCAACAGGTTGATTATAGTTGGAAGACTGTTCCTGAAGATGGAAGAGAGTGGGTGTCAGATAGAGCGACTTTGGATCCGGGTACGTATGAGTTGACTGTGCTTTTGAAAGATCAAAATGGTCAACCAGTATTGGATAATAATGGCAATCAGCTGAAAGATGTGAAAACGTTCACTATCACTCGAGATAAGGAGCCTGTAGCGATTGCATGGAGTGGGGAAGATCGTTTAGTAATTGATTCAAGCACTCCAAATACAATTACTTTAGGACCGGATGCTGATGACAACTATGACTATGATTTCTATGATTCATTTGTATGGACGCCTTCAGTAGGGTTGGATGATGCGAACATTGCGAATCCAACGCCAAATCCTGAAGTGACAACGACTTATGAAGTTACAGTAACTGATAAGTATGGATGTATTAGTGTTGATGAGGTGACAGTTTATGTGAAACCTAAGTTGACTGCTGACGATTTGACGATTGGTTGGTGTGAAGATGAAGGTTTGATCGTAAATGTTCTTAACAAGTCGCATGATGAGATTGAAGAGATTATTTGGACTAATGGGGAGTTATCTTATGATGTAGGTCTTGTAACGGTAGGAACAACACCTGATGGAAGATATCAATTGCCTGTTGGTGTGAATTACCCTGAAAGAGTATCTGGAGAGTATGTTATTAGAGTGACGGATAAAGATGGTATTTCTAATACAACAACAGCTACTTTGAATATCATTCAGTCTATTGCTATCAAGGGTATGGTAGATAACTTGAAAATTGATCCGGATGATTATGATCAATCAATAAGCCATCCGTTTGCTAATGTCGAGTTAGAAAATACAACTGAAGGAGTTTCATATAGTTATGAATGGAGTGTGGTTTCAGGTGATGCTGAAATATCAACGCCTAATGAACTTCAGCCTAATGTGGTTCTTAGACAGAGATCTGTACTTTCTTTAACTGTGACTGATAGTTATGGTTGTCCAGTTACGGAAGATATAGAATTAGGGTTTGATTATGACTTGAAAATTGATGTGGACGATCCAACAATGGTTTATGGAAGTTGTGAGGAGTCTATATTAATGAGCAATATCTTCAGAGGGCCTGATCATTATTATGAATTGTATGACAATGCTAATAATCTGGTAACGTCTACTCCTATTAGCTTAAGAGAAGACGGAAGCCCGTATAGATTTATGATCTATGAAAAATTAGGAGATGAGTTGGTATCTGATATCGCATTAAGTGTTTATCAAGCGCCAGAGTTATCGATTAATATTTTAGATAAACCTCAGAATGATACGATCTCATTAGGTCTTTATGAGAAATTCAGAGATCAAATAGAGTATCAAATTCTTGAAGATGGAGCGACAGTGACAAGTTTGCCATATACGGTAACAAAGACACCAGCAGACTTCTTCCATCCAAGAACTGATGTATTGAATACGCCTTTCGACGATACGTTAACTTATGAAATTATTTATAAGGTCGCTGATACTTATGGATGCGAAGATGAGGAATCTTTCTACATGAATAGATTCAACTTGGCTCCAATAGCTCAAAACGATACATTGGAAGTGATTACTGACAATTATGGTGAGTTGCAAGGTGGCGAGGTGAATATCGTTCTTAATGACAATGATCCTGATGATAACATCGATGTTTATCAAACACGATTCTTGTCGATAAGCGAAACAGGTGATACAACATATGTTACTGAGTTGGCATTGAAATATGGTACTTTGACATTGGATACTTTGTCTGGAGCTGCTATTTATATACCTAATCCAGGAGCTGATGTAGAATTCGATGAGAATGAGAGAATTCTAGATGAAGGCACTGTGGAGTATAGAATTGTGGATATGTATGGCGAGACTGATTTCGCAACTTTGAGCATTGTGCTTAAAGAAGCTACAATCGAAGCTTACAATATCTTTACTCCGGATGATAACAATGGATTGAATGATTTCTTTGTGATCAAGAATATCGAATACTATCCTGAGAATAATGTCAAGATTTACAACAGATGGGGTAACTTGATTTATGAAGCTGATGGATATGTAAATGATTGGACAGGTATTGCCAACACAGGAATGAAAGTTGGCGACAAGCTTCCTCAAGGAACATATTTCTGGGTATTGGATTTAGGCAATGGAGCCAAGTATGATGGTTACGTGGTAATCCAGCGCTAGTCATAATTATAAGTGGATATAAAAAGCCGGTCAATCGACCGGCTTTTTTAGTTTTTATAGATTATGAAATTATAGAAATAGTGGAGTTGGATTCGTAGTGAATTATATCAATGGTATTTGTTCCACCTTCTTTCTTCTCTTTTTAATAGCGAATCGAATTTATTCGGCATAGGAATTTCTATGTTCAGATTATTTTTTAATACTGGATGTTCGAAACTTAGCTTGACAGCAGTCAGAAACAAGCCTTTGCCTTCGTATATTTCTCCTTCATTGCCATACAGTTTATCTCCGAATATAGGATGGCCTATGCTTGCCATGTGAATGCGAAGCTGGTGAGTTCTTCCCGTATGAGGAGAAAGCTTTACAAGAGTAAGCCAATTATTCTTGAGGGAAGGAACAGATTTGACTGTTGAGTAACTAGAATGGCATTCATAATCGTCAATAGGCTTTGTGATATCTCCATTGCCGTTTAGTTTGCCAGTTACAATAGCCAAGTATTCTTTGCGGATTGACTTGCTTTGAAACATGTTTCCTAAAGCAATTAAAGCGCTTCTGGTCTTGGCGAATATGAGTAAGCCTGAAGTCCCGCTATCAAGCCTATGAACGGGTTTGGGATACGGTAGAGCATCTTGCACAGTTGATTTATTCGCTAAGGATATGATCGCATTTGCGGCTGTTTTAAATTGATTGCCGCTTACGACGAGTCCAGCAGGCTTATTGATGATGACCATATATTCATCTTCGAATACGATGTCTAGAGGCAAATTGTAAGTTTTGGGAATGTTTTCTTCATCGATCAGCTCTATAGTTTCGCCGCCTAATATCCAAGTGGCTGTTGTGCCGATAGATCTGTCAACCAATATCAGATTCTTTTTGATAGCTTTTTTAGATCCTTGTCTGGATTGCAAACTTTGGAACTTTCCAATGATATATTCGCTAAGTCGGAATTTTTGCGTCAAGACCGGCACAATGTGTTTTTCAATTACATGCATGGATAGTAAAGAGAATATTGATCATTCTTTTTTATGCAAATATGAGAAAATTAAGCAAGGCATGCGTGCTTGAAAGCATTATTAGTTTTTAGAGAAAATTCGCGCAAGTCTATTCCATAAATTATAGAAGGGCATGTATAGGTTTTTTGCTAATGAATTGTATTGGAGGTTTTCTCTTGTTCCAAGTCCGAATTTAAGCTTTTCTATGTTTTTGGACCTTACTAAGGTGCCAAACATCCAATCCCAAAGCGCGAATTTGGATCCCATATTCTTGTTGAAGTGTTTCGGGTCGGCACTATGGTGGATTTGATGTTGAAATGGGCTGATAAGTATTTTTTCGAGCAAATGAGGATATTTCAATTTGACATGAGAGTGTCTTAGGTTGGCGCCTAGTGCTAAGAAAGCAAAGTTGAAAATATTTACGCCAAGAAAAGATATCACACTGATTTGATGTCCTGATATAAAATTGAAAAATCCAGAAACGAATCCAATCACTAAAGTTCCTTTTATATTGTTGATCATAAGCTCTACAGGGTGTAGCCTGTATTGTGTTAGGGGATTCATCGTAGTCGCTGAGTGATGGATTTTATGGAATTCCCAAAGCACTTCATACTTATGCATTAAGTAATGTATGAAAAAGCTCATGAAATCATTGGCAAGCATTAAAGTCAATGTATAGGCAATGATAAAAGCATACTGGGGTATATCATATTGAGGATAGCCAAATTGGCTATTAAGCCATTCTGTTGTGTAGAAGCTAATATATAAGCTGTATACAAGAATCGGAGCGATCAGTATGACTTTAAAGAAGCTATTGAATACGATTAGTCCGTAATCGATTCTTGCCGAATGATTGGTCCATACTTTTTTGTTTAGAATGTATTTGAAGAACCCTTGCTTTTTGCCGGAAAAAAGAAAAACAACATAAGCAATGCATAAAGATGTGGCCAAATGCAAAACATAGACACGTTTTGATGGTGTCAAGAACATTTGTATAGGCATTTTTAAGCCTTCGAGCAGAATTTCCCAAAGTTCGTTTAAAGACATAATAATGGATTAATTCCGTAAAATGTAGCTAAAAATTGCATGATAATAAAGCGGGATTGAAAATTCTTGATTAAATCATGTTAGATGTGATGGTTTGAGTTTTTCGGATTGGATATGAATTATTAAAACTTTAGGCAAATAAAATCCCTAGCTTTAGAAGTCTGAATTTTAAGGCTAGGGATAATTGAGTTGATGTGTTATTAATAGGTATAAGTAGTCAGTTAAAATAAATTCACATTCTATATTTAAGCTAATAAATAACAAGTTCCCTCTTTTAAGGGGGCTAGGGGAATGTTTTGTCAAATATCTCCGAAGTTGGAAATATTATAATAATTTTGATCAGTTGCTTAATTACTTGACTTTAGGCAATGACTTGCTTTTTTCAATATAATCTCTGGAAATGCTGCCATCAATACGAGCTTCCAAGTATTTGATTACTTCTTCTTTTTGAGCATCGTTCAAATCTCGAATTCTTGTGCTATGAGAGCCTCCGGGAACCATAAATTTCAAAGCGTTTACATTTTGAGTAGGATTGACAGCGCAACCAGTCCAAGTGTCAGCGGCTCCGTAAATGTAGATGATATCATTGCCATTGTCTTTAAGCCATTCGTTGACTTCAGCGATGTACGATGGATCGTATTCGATATCGACTTCTTTTGGCGCAAAAGTTCTGTTTGTAGCATTTGGCGCGGCAACTAATAAGTCTTGGATATTTTTTCTGTCAAAAGCATAATAGCCATACTCTCTTTGATGCATGATTGCCGAAGATGGAGGCGATTTTCTGTCAAAGGCATGAGGTCTGTCTTTGAAATAACTCACAGGAGAAATGTATTTCAAGTAATCATAATATGCTTGCAGATCGCTTTTGTCAACAGGAATGTCCTCGCACTTGCCATATCCCCATTGCCAAAAGGCAAATGTAAATTCCAATACAGCATATTCCAAAGCTCCTAAAGGAGAAACAGTCGTGTATTTATAGCCTTTTTCTTTTGCTTCTTGCTCGATCTGAGGCAGGAAGAAATCTGAATTCTCAAGGCATGTTCTTTGGAAGTCAATAAGCTTTTGTCTGCATTGGTCCGTTCCCACAGTGTCAAGGAATGCAGTTGTTCTTTCGTCTTCATTGCTTAAAATAATAGGCGCAACTTCAGGCACAGCGACTGCAATATCATTAGGGTATTTTGATTTGTATATCAAAGTATTCTCGCCGCCTTTAGAAAAGCCCGTGCTTATCCATTCCTTATTATACACTTTGCTGAACAGCTCTTTGATTCTATGATAATCATCTATTTGCTGTTGAATATACAGGTAGTCATAATCCAAAGAATCTGGCAAAGACTTGCCAAAATACCTATGCTCAACCATTAATTGATTGGCTTCCAATATTTCATTTACAGGAGTCAATCTGTTTTTTCTGATATTGTATCCTTCAGTTTCCATGACCATAGGCATATTGGCGTCTTTATGCGACCAATACATGCGTTGTTCAAAAGTGCCTTTGGATGGGTCTTGATGGTCTAAGGGCTGGGTGAAATATATTTCATAGCAGAATTCATAGCCAGGCAATGTGGCCAGTGTATCGCTTACTCTCAGACCAGGGATTTTTTGGATAATTTCATCGAGGCTGATTTTTTCAGCTTTTTCATTATTATTTGAAGCATTATCGCAAGCTGCACAAAGTACAAAAATTAAAAAAAAGGGAATTAAGTATCTTTTCATATTCAATAATTTATCACTGATAATACGCAAATAATTGATGAAAATGAAGTTGAAAGGCAAGTGAATTGATCATTAAAGCTTTATTTAGTGAGGTTTGTAATGTTGTAGCTTGATTTATTAGGTTTTAGCTTGGGCAGACTAGTTTATTAAAACCGTTGATTCTATAACCGTAGCAGGGTAATTTAATTTCAAAAAGAAAAATACCATGTTGTCCCTCTCTGGAGAGGGTGAAGGGAGTGGATTTATATCAAAATCATTTTTCTTTTTGAATAAGCGTCCCTGCTATCGTTATGCACTCAAAAAAATTGGTAATAGATCTATTATTGATTTATTAATATTCATGTTATGGATTTAATTTTTGAAAAGGCGATTTTTTATTTTTTTGATCAAATTGGCTCAATGCGAGTTGATTATACATGCGGAAGAATATAAAGAGAAGCGACAAGAAAACGTTCTTTGGGTTGAAAGTGAATGGGCCTGTGTTTGTAAGTTCAATAGCGATAATATTGATATTGGTCATTTTAACTCTTTTTTTAGGAAAGCCAATCGAAGAATGGTTCGCCAAAATCCAAGGAACCATTTCTAACTTTGTTGGATGGTTTTATATATTATTATTAAATGCGGTCTTATTTTTTTCACTGTATCTCGGTTTTGGGAAATATTCCAAAATAAGATTAGGAGGTCAGGAAGCAAAGCCAGACTTTACTTACAAAGCCTGGCTAGCGATGCTTTTTAGCGCTGGTATGGGCATTGGACTTTTATTCTGGAGTGTCGCGGAGCCTATTTATCATTTCAAAGAAAATCCTTTTATGGGCAAGTTTGGCGGTCAAGTAGCAGCGGCGAAACTTTCCATGGCTATAACATTTATGCACTGGGGAGTCCATCCATGGGCGTTGTATTCTGTTGTGGGCTTGGCATTGGCATTTTTCTCATTCAATAGAAAGTTGCCGCTTACAGTTCGGTCGGTTTTCTATCCAGTATTGGGAAAAAGAATATATGGTCCATTAGGTGATTCTATCGATACAGTGTCGGTATTGGCTACAATATTTGGTTTGGCAACATCCCTTGGTCTTGGAGTGAAGCAAGTAAACGCAGGCCTGTCTTATTTATTTGATATTAATAATAATGAGATCGTGCAAGTGGTATTGATATTTTTTATCACTGGCTTGGCGACGCTTTCTTTAGTTTTGGGATTGGACAAAGGAATAAGAGTTTTGAGCGAGTGGAATATGCGGATAGCTTTGGTTTTGTTGTGTTTCATCGTCATTATTGGGCCTTCGTTGTTTATCTTCAAATCGTTTGTTCAGAATTTAGGCTTTTACATCCAGAATTTTTTCAATATGAGTTTTTGGACGAATTCATATGCAGGTATTCAATCTGAGGATCATTGGCAGAATTCATGGACCATATTTTATTGGTCGTGGTGGATTTCTTGGTCGCCTTTTGTGGGGATATTCATCGCAAGAATCTCAAGGGGCAGGACAGTAAAAGAATTTGTCTCCGGGGTTTTATTAATACCAACTCTGTTTACTTTTTTTTGGATGACAGCTTTTGGAGGAAGCGCCTTGTATCATGAATTGATGGGCAATCATGAAATTTCAAATGCCGCATTGGCAGATGTGTCGACAGCCATATATCATTTGCTGGAGCAATATCCTTATAGTGTGATCTCGTCTTTAATTACTATTATATTGGTAGGAAGCTTTTTTGTTACGTCTTCCGATTCCGGCTCTTTTGTCGTGGATATGCTCACATCTGGAGGTCGAGATGATTCCCCTAAGGGACAAAAGATATTTTGGGCATCCACGCAAGGTTGTGTGGCGGCAACTTTATTGATTGGTGGAGGGCTTACAGCTTTGCAAACGGCTTCCATAATTACTGCATTCCCTTTTGCCTTGGTGATTATGATTATGGGTTACAGCTTGTTGAAATCATTTAATGAATATGTAGATAAACATAAAAATGATAAAAGCACTGATTAAAAGTAGATTGAGTGTAAAATGACCATAAAATTTTCAAATTCGTTCTTTTTGAAATATTTTTAGCTATCAAGCGTTAAATTTCCAGTAAGAAGAGCGTCCATGTTAAAAAGATTTGTACAAATAGTTTCGATTTATCTAGTTTTCATCTGCATTGCCTTTGGCAGTTTTAATTCACAAGCGCAAGTATATGATGAAGATGCCAAGGGTTTGATGCTTTTGAATGATATCAATGCACAAATAGCCTCTTCGGATATGATCGATAATATTTACAACTTCAAGCTGCAGGCTTGCGATTCTCAATATGTTGTATTGAAGGAGAAATACGGTTGGCATCCTTTGCCTTATTATTTAAGAGCTTTAGCCGAATGGTGGTTGATTGAGCCTGAAACTGAAAATATAACATACGATTCAACTTTTTTGGCTTATATAGATACCGCAAAAGTGCATGCGGAGTCTATTTATAATATTGAAAGAACGAAGCTTGAGGGCGCATTTTTTTTATCAGCAACTCATGCGTTAACTGGAAGATTGTATGGAGAAAGAAAACAGTGGAGAAAGGCGGCGTTTGAGGCGAAGAAGTCATTGAGCTATTTGAATGAATGCAGAGCTGAAGCGGAACTTAGCCCTGAGCTGTTATTTGGTGATGGTTTGTATAATTACTTTTCGGTTTGGCTACCGGAAAATTACGGAATGTTGAAGCCGGTTATGCTTTTTTTTGATTCGGGAGACAAAGAGTTGGGAATCGAACAACTTAGAGATGTTTGTCAAAATGCCTTTTTTACTCGAACGGAAGCCCAGTATTTTTTGATGAGAATATTGAATATGGAAGGCAACAAGAGAGCGGAAGCCTTGCAGTTGGCTCAATATCTCCATGAAACGTATCCTGACAACCCTGCTTTCGAACGATATTATGCTCGTTTATTGTATTCGTCAGGCAAAACTACGCGAATGAAAAAAGTTAGCGAGGATATCTTGCGTAAGATTTCGGAGGGAAAAGAAGGTTTTGGTCCTAATTCTGGTAGGTATGCCGCTTTTTTTCTAGGCAATTACTATGATACACGCCTTGATTATGAAAATGCTAAGCACTATTATAATGAGGTGCGAAAATTTGTAAATCAGAATGGCTATTTGAGCTCGGGGTACCATTTGCACTCATTATTAGGCATGCTCAAAATTGCAGTAAAAGAAGATGATCAGAAGCAAGCCAAAGAACTTCACAAGCTAATTAGGAAGAATGCCAAGAGGAAACATTACGTCTATAAGCAAGCTAAGAAGATAATGAGAGCTTATATGTAAAATATAGTATGACTCTTTATGGAAGATGTACTTTTTTTTCATAGGCTTTTTTTAATGTTTGAACATGAATTTTTGATTTCTTCCTTTTTTATCAATCTATGACCTTTCAGGGCTTTTTTTTAATCTTGCATTAATGAAATAATCTTCTTAGTTGTTTAACTATTTCAATACGTTTTGGCTGCAACTTTATTTTTTGTAAAAAAGACCGAAAGCTCATCAATGTAACTTTTTGAGTGTTTTTTAAACGCATCATGAAGAAAAAAATGCGTTACTTTGAATCATCGAAAGAACAAAAAGGGAGATATATGAACACTATGCCAGCATCCAGTTTTAGAAGTTTGTCCTTGAGTTTCAGGAACAATTTGCTGACGAATGATGGTTTGTTGCTGGGAAAGAAATACAGCAATGGAAGGCTAGTGAATTTATACCAATTGTACGGGTTTTATGTTGAAGTCTTTTTTCATAAGGACTCAGATAAGGTAAGCCGAATGAAGGTGAGAGAGCAAGGACTTTCGATGGAAGGATATTTGGAAAATGTCTGCTTGCCTGCGGATTTGTTTTAGGGGAGTTTAGTCCGTGGGGCGATGCAGAATAAAGATAATTTTTTTAGTGGAACGGTAATTTTTTGAGTTTGTGATTTTTTAATAGTGGAAGAGTATTGAGTCAAAGGGTAATATTTTTAACTCTCATGTAATTTAAATGTATTTTTTAATATCATGACTCAATACTCATTTTTTTTAATTTTATTTTTTCACATTTTTTATATTTCCACTATTCATGCCAATTTTTCTAAAATAAGTTAAATTTTATTTTTTACCGCTTGCAGTTTACATTGTAAGGACAGAATTGGCACCTTTCTACTTTCGTTGTTTGCTTAAAAATTGTTCTTGGATTAAATATTTCCTCCAGGAGTTTTTGCAGTTGTTCATCAAATTCTTGAAGTAAGCTTCTGCAATCTTCGATTTTGAGGTTTTTCTTGTTTTGTGAAATTTCAAATCTTGGGTCAAATGTATCATTGAATATCCCTTTGCTGTTATATACTCCAATTTCAATTTTTTTGCCAATAGTTGAATTATTGAAGTTGAATATATCAGCATAGAGCAAAGTTTGAAATCCAGCTTTGTTTCTCATTGAAAAATCAGGGTCGAAGAGGCTTTCAAGACTATGGATTTTTTTCTCATCCTTGCCTGATTTATAGTCGATGACTCTTAAGACTCCATCTTTTAGATCTATTCTGTCGATAGTTCCGCCGATTCGAATGTTTTGCTTAGTTTCATTAACATTGATTTCAATTTGTTTTGAATTGCCATTTTCTACGCCATATTCCATTCCTACAATTTCAAACGGTGCGTATGATGCATCAATATCCAAGATCTTGTTGGTCATTTTCTTAATAATGGATTTGATAATGGTATTTCTGCCTTCGAAAACGAATGATTCGTTGTTGTCTATGTCAAAGAATTTTCGAAATCCGTTTTCAAGAGCGGAATCAATGTTTTTTCGTAAAAAATCGAAATCCGTTTGAGTGATTTCTGGATTGTTTTTTCTATTGATCAATTGGCTGTAAAGCGTTTCCATGACGTGATGGAGAATATTGCCAAATATCATTGGGTCGACTTCTTCCTTGATGATTGATGGTTCTTTGATATTGGCGATATATCTGAAATAGAATTTTAAAGGACAATCAAGGTAGGTATTGATAGCGGAAGGAGATAATATTTTTCCTGATGATCCAAGGTATTTGTCCAGTCTGTCTGGAGTCGTTCTTTGGATGGAAATAGGCAAATTCTCCTTTAGCACCGCAGAATTGGATAAAACTTTTCTTTTTATATCTTTCCTATTAGGATGTTCATAGATCAGTTGGTATAAAAATCGACTCATCTCTCCGCCTTTGCCTCCGGATTGTTCTGTATCGTATAAAATCGTAATTTTTTTGGCTCTCTGTAAAATTCTATAAAACAAGTAAGCGTACATGGCATCAGCCTGCTCGAACGTAGGCAATCCAAACCCTTTTCTTAAATTATAAGGGATAAACGACTGCGTGTTAGGAGCGGCAGGAAACGAAGTTTCATTAACGCTAAGAATGTAGAGGTTCTCAAAATCCAAGTTTCTTGTTTCCAATACTCCCATCAGCTGAATACCTTCCAGAGGTTCTCCCGCGAATGGGATTCTGATGTTCATGATGACTTGCTTTAGCAGGTTGACGAAAGTGCCAAACCCAACCTTCACGTCGCCTTCATTTCTAAAGAGTTCGTGAAGCTTATTTAGTTCAGTGTAGAATCTAAATATTACTTCTTGTTCCAGATTGGAGTCTCCCTTGAAATTGCTTTCAAGGTTTTTATTCACAAGTATTAGTACTTCGACCAGATATTTGCAAAATTCGTCAATATTCTTTGTGGGTTTGAAAATTGCTTCAGCTTGAAGTCCTTGAAAAGTTGAAGGATCTACTTGTGTGATGTTGTTTTCAATGATGTGATTGATAATGGAAGTAATCTTCTCATGTTCGTTTTGAAGCACATAAGGATGCTTAAGAATGCTAAGCACGGCTCGGTATTTGAATTTTCCTTCTTTAGACTTTGTTTGTTGAAGATCCAGAAGATGCATGAAGAAACCATAAAGAGCGGTGTTTTTGAGAGGATAACCCATGGTTACATTCACTTTTTTGATAGACTCAGGAAGTGAATGCAACATTGGAAAAAGAAGATTTTCATCTGGCAATACAATAGCCGTATTCTCTTCCACAAAGTTGCTTGTGGATGAAATGTAGTTTTTTAAATTTTCTCCTACCCATTTGGTTTGTCCTATTCCTTTGGCAACGCCAATATAGGTAATATCTTTTTCCTGATCGATAAAGTTGCTTTCAAATGACTTTGGAAATGTATCGCCTAATATTTTGTGTCGTTTATATTGTCTTAAGAAGTTTCCGGCTTCTTGATCTGTGCTGGAAACATAATAATTGTCCGCATCCCAAATTATTTCGGTTGATGTGTTTTTGCAAAACCAAGTGATTATGTTTTCTTCGGTAACGGTAAGCGCGTTGAAGCCGGCAAAAAGCAATTTGGTGTAAGGAGATGTGAATTCTTCGTCATGAAGTTTGGCGATCAAGTCTCGGTGAATCATTCCTGTATAGCCAAGTCCTTGCTCTTTGAGGCTTTCTTGAAAATCCTTGTATACATTTGCCAATATTTTCCAAGTTTCTACAAAGTCTTCTTGATGCTTAGACCTTTTTTCTCCGAATGATTTCCAAAATGACTTGATCAGGGCTATTTGCTCTTCCTCGAGATAGTCGAATTCTTGCTCTATGAGCTTTTGATCTTTTAGCGTTTCAAATATTTTATTCGCGCTTCCTGCATATTTGTCAATATCTTCAAAGTCTCTAAGCAATACTTCGCCCCAGTAATAAAATTTATCAAACGGCTCTTTGCCTTTGCTGTGCTTCTGATATGCTTTATGAAGTTCGAGAGATAATTTTAGTTTATGACAAGCTTGCAGTGAAGACATGCTTTTGATGAAATCATCCATGCTGATGATTTCAGGCGACCAAATAGGTTGATCGATAACTTGGGCGAGTTCTTTTCTGAAAAATAGTCCGGCTCTTCTATTGGGAAATACGATAGTCAGATTTTCAAGCTCAGCTCCATATTGCTCATGAACGTAGGAAGCTAATTCGGCCAAAAATGTTTTCATGGGAATTACAAGATATTAGGATAATCGGCAAAGCGAGCAATATAGGAAATGATTTTTTCAGTTTTTCAAAGAGATAAGAAAAATTAAAAAATTACAGAATTCTTCAAACCATTTATAACTTTTGGGTACCTGTATTGCTTTGATATATATTGAATCAAATCAAAAATTATGAAAACGACACTAATTAAAATGGTAATGGCCTTGGCTTTGTTTGCCGTGTCATTGAACTTAGCTGAAGCTCAACACGAGCATAAAAAGTCTAAGCACACTCCAAAAGAGAAGGCTGAAAAGGTAACAAAGAAAATGACTAAGGAGCTTGACCTTAACTCTGACCAACAGTCAAGAGTTATGGGTATTTTGGAAAATAAGTTTGAAGAAATCCATGCGGCGAAAAAGGACGGAGATAAAGAAAAGGTAAAAAGCATTAAAAATGAAATTGATACTGAGTTGAAAGCGATTTTGACCACAGAGCAGTATGATAAATGGGTTAAGCATAAAGAGGAACGCAAGAAGAAGCATAAGGAAAAAGGAAAACATAAAAAGCACAAGGAACACGATTACGAATAATATATTCGAAATTTGACATTGTAAGCCAATGCTTTATTTAAGGTATTGGCTTTTTTATTGATAGAATTTTGCTTTTGGATATAATTGTTATTGCTTGAGTTATAATATAAATTTGCCTCAATTGTTAGTGTGTCGGTTATTTAGCTTTGATTCATATGATAAGAATCTTTTACATTATGATAGTTTGGGTATTGTTGATTTCTTGCCAGAATACTTCCAATAAGAGCAAGAAAGAGATGGTAGTATCAAGCGATGTTAAGCATGATAAGCTGTTAAAACCAGTCAAGTCATGGAGATTGCCAACCGAGTTGAAAGAAATTTCCGGTTTGGATTATTATTCAAAAGAAATCCTTGCCTGTGTTCAGGATGAGGAAGGAATTATCTTTTTATATGATCTTGAGAAGGGGAACATTGTAAAGCGAATTCATTTTGCTGGAGATGGTGATTATGAAGGAATTGCCTATGATGGGAAAAGTTTTTATGTAGTGCGTAGCGATGGGAAGCTTTTTGTGGTTTCAGAGAATTCCGAACTGACAAAAGAATATGATATTGGATTTAAGTCAAATGTTGACGTGGAGGGGATATGCTTATTTGAAAGTGAAAAGTTGTTGTTGGCTGTTAAGGATATTGAAGATAAGAAAGCCAAGAAGAAGAAGTGTATTTATGTTTATGATTTAGCCTCTAAAAAGCTTGAAGACAAAGAATGGACTTGTGTGAAAGAAAAAGAATACGGCAACAAGTTTAGCAAGATTGGTTTTTCGGGCTTGTCGATTAATCCTATTACGAACCAATTATACGTGCTTTCTCATCGGAGCAAGGAAATGTTTATATTCAGCCATAAGGGTAATTTAAAAAAAATCAAAAAGCTGAAAGCCAAGCAATTTGAGCAAGCGGAAGGCATATGTTTTTCACCATCAGGCCAATTGTTTATTTCCAGTGAAGGAGTGAAGCAACCAGCCATGTTATTTCAGTTTGATAAAGATTAAGCTATGAGAATATTTTTTACAATGATAATGCTTTTGATTGGCTTTGTAGTTAATGGACAACAATCAAAGGTTTTGAATACTAAGCCCTCGGAAGAAGAATTAACCTTTACTGTTTTATTGATCGGTGATGCAGGGGCTCCGCAAAAAGCGGAAAAAAACATTCATTTTTTGGATTCAATATTAAGCCGGCAAACTGAATCTTCAGCGATAGTTTATCTTGGGGATAACCTGTATCCAACAGGCTTGTCTGACTCTTTGTCTTCTTCTCGAAAGGAGGAAGAGGAATTATTGAAGCAAGAGTTCGGAGGCTTGATGAACTATGAAGGCAAATCGTTCGTCATACCAGGGAATCATGATTGGGCAAAAGGCAGAAAAAGTGGAAAAGCAAGCGTATTAAGGCAAGCTGATTTTTTGAATACATGGCTTGGCGATACAGTTTTTTATCCAGAGAATGCATGCCCGGGACCTGTCGAGGTGCGATTGACAGATGAAATTGTGATGGTATTGCTTGACACGCAATGGTTTTTGTACAATTGGTTTGGCGAAGGCGATCAATTGGGCTGCGAATACAAAACTGACGAGGAAGTGTATTTGGCCTTGAATGACGCCATTTTGAGAAATATGGATAAAAAGATCATTGTGGCTGGCCACCACCCTGTAATTTCGTACGGCGAGCATGGTGGGGTTTTTACCTTTAAAGATCACGTATTTCCGTTGACGATGGTGAATAAGTACTTGTATTTGCCCTTGCCCGTAATTGGTTCTATTTATCCCATTGGCAGACAGCTAGGAGCCAGCGTGCAGGATTTGAGCAATGAGCGATATAAGAAGATGTTGCACACGCTTGATGGAATTTTTCAACAGCATGAGAATATTATTTATGCGGCTGGCCATGAGCATGCATTGCAATCTATTCAGAAGGGAAATGTGCATTATATCGTTAGCGGGTCCGGGTCCAAATCCACGCATGTGAAAAAAGGAAAGTATGCGGATTTTGTCTCGGAAGAAAAGGGCTTGGTAAAGCTATCTTTTTATAAGAATGGCGAAGTATGGGCGGATTATTATGCTGGAGAAGAGAGCAAGCACTTGTTGTATTCCAAATTGCTAATGAAAGAACCTTATCATCCGAGCAATAAGCAGGAGTATTATCAAAGCTTGAAAGATAGCGTCGTGATAACCATTGCGAGCGATAAGTATAAAGCGGGAAAAGGCAAGGAAAAGTTTTTTGGGAAAAATTACAGAGAAGAATGGGCTACGCCCGTGAAAGTGCCTGTTTTTGACATTGGCTCTGAAAGAGGAGGTTTGAAGATTGTGCAAAGAGGTGGAGGACAAGCGACAAAGTCTCTACGTCTAGAAGATAGCTTGGGGAATCAGTTTGTGTTAAGGTCAATTGATAAAGATCCTGTTCAGGCATTGCCTGAAGCACTAAGAAAGACTTTTGCCAAGGATGTTATCCAAGATCAAATTTCAGCAACACATCCTTATTCAGCTTTGGCAGTCCCAATCATGGCGGACGCTATTCATATATATCATACAAATCCTAAAGTCGTATTTTTACCGGATGATCCAAGATTGGGAATTTATAGAAAGGACTTTGCCAATACATTGTGCCTTTTTGAGGAAAGGCCATCGGACAATACGGGAGAAATAGAAAGCTTTGGCTATGCAAACAAGATTAAAAGCACCGCAAAAGTGCTGGAAGAACTGAAGAATGAAAATGATTCAGAGGTGGATTACAAGTTTGCCTTGCGAAGCAGATTGTTTGATATGGTTATTGGCGATTGGGATAGACACGATGATCAATGGCGATGGACGCGAGAAAAAAATGATAAAGGCGGCTATACTTTCAGGCCTGTCCCAAGAGATAGAGACCAAGTGTTTTTTGTCAGTGAGGGAATTATTATGAATATAGCTTCCCATAAGTGGATATTGCCGAAGTTTGAAGGATTCAATGACGATATCGCTTGGGAGGAAGGGTTTAACTTCAATGCAAGATATTTTGACAGAACATTTCTTAATGAAGCCACGGAAGAGGATTGGTTGGAAGGCGCTAGGTATATACAAAAACACTTGACAGATAGTATTATCGAAGAGGCTGTAGCTCTTATGCCTCAGAAAATTTATCAAATAAGTGGAAAAGAGATCATCAGGAAGCTGAAATCCAGAAGAGATAAGTTGGATGTATATGCTAAAAACTATTACAAGGTCTTGGCGGAGAAAGTGGATATTGTGGGCACGAATAAGAATGAGAGGTTTTTGATCGATCGAAAAAAGGACGGCACTGTCAAGGTAACTATGCGCAAGGTTAGCAAAAAAGGCAATGTAAAGCGCAAACTGTACAATAGAACATTTGACCCTGAAGATACCAAAGAAGTAAGAATTTACGGATTGGGAGGAGCGAATCAGTTTATAGTCAAAGGAGATTCTTATAATAAAGTTAAATTGAGAATAATTGGTGGCGGAGAGAATGATGAATATGTGGACGAAACGGAAGCTGGCAAGAAGAAGAAAAAGAATGTTTTATTTTATGATTTGAAGAGTGAAAACGTATCAGCGAGCAAAGGTCCATCAACGAAACTAAAGCTTTCGAATGATCCAGGAGTCACGCTTTATGATCGTTACCTATTTAAGTACAATACTGTTTTTCCTCTAGGCTATGTCTCATTTAATCCTGATGATGGAGTCATATTGGGTGTTGGAGCTCAGTTGACAACTTTTGGGTTTAGAAAATATCCTTACGCCCAAAAACATCAACTGTCGGTTGCGACATCTTTTCAAACGGGAGGATTTAGATTGAGGTACAAAGGAACGCTAACCGACATCGCCGGAGCTTGGGATTTGCATACAGTTGTAAGATTGAATATTCCATCTTATAATTCCAACTTTTATGGTTTGGGAAATAACTCTGTGAATGATAAAAACACGCCGAAGAACTATTATCGTTTGATTTATGAGAGAAATCAAATATGGTCGTATTTGCAAAGAAAGTTCGTGGGGAACCAAGAATTTGGCATTGGACTGACGTATTTGAATACTAGTATTAGAAGAAACAACAGAAATAGGAATAGATATATCGGTGATATTCCAGAGAATGGTTTGACAGAGTCCGAGGTTTATGATCCCCATAGATATTTGGGATTGGCAATGAAGTATGAGTTTGATCGAAGGGATAAACCTTCCTTTACCAAGAGAGGAACATATTTCAGAGCTCATTCATCTTTGTTTCAACCCTTTCAGCATAATGAAAAGCTATTTTGGAAAGTACAGGGAGAGCTGGATTTCTATTGGACGGTTAAGTTGCCAGCGGAAGTAACATTTGCGACAAGATTTTATGGCGCGACAAATGTAGGAGATTATAATTTTTTGCTTTCCAATATGCTGGGAGGAGTGGAAAGTTTGAGAGGATATAGAAAAGATCGCTTCTATGGGCGAACAAGCGCTATGAATAATATAGAGGCTCGTTTTGATTTATTCGTTTTGAATACGGGAGTGATTCCGATTAGAGTTGGAGGCACGTTGTTTAATGATGTTGGTAGAGTTTGGGAAGATGGAGAAGTATCCAAGAGGTGGCATCATAGTTACGGCGGTGGGATGTATGTAGCGCCTTTGGATTTGCTGGCTTTTTCATTTGGAATAGGCGGATCAGTAGAAGGAGCTATATTTTATTTTGATGTTGGTTTGTCTTTTTAATAGATAAAGGCCTATATTTCAAAAATATACCGTTTATTAATAAAAGCCCCTTTATTATATGAGGCAAGGTTTTCCAAAGTTATAATGACTAGGCATGGATGATTTGAAAAAGGTAGTGCAAGAAGCGGAAGCTTTTTATAAAGAATATATACAAAAGGACAGCAGTTATTCCTATCACAACATTGACCATACGCAACTTGTGGTTAATGCTGTGGAGGAAATAGGAAAAGCTGAGGGTTTGTCTGAATATGAAATTGACCTTGTGACGATTGCTGCTTGGTTTCATGACATAGCCTATGTGGACTTTCCTAAAGAGCATGAGAGTAAGGGTGCCGAAATTGCTGAAAATTTCTTGAAGACCAAATTGAGCCAAGATGAAATTGATCGAATCAAGGCTTTGATTATGGTAACCAAAATGCCTCAAGATCCTCAAAATCATATGGAAATGGTAATGTGCGATGCTGATTTGTCGCATCTGGGGAAGGAGGGCTACTTTCAAAGAGCCGAAAATCTTAGAAAAGAGTGTTGCACGCATTTCAAGAAAGTGAATAAAAAAGAGTGGACAATGCTCAATATTCAATTTTTGATGACGCACAAGTATTTTACGGACTATGCTAAAAAGAACTTTCAACCGCAAAAAGACGAGTATGTCAAATATATGATTGAAAATTTTGACCAGCTGAAAAAGTCGGGAAAGTCAAAAAAAAAATCTGCGGAAAACAGCAATGATGACAAGCCTCGTAGAGACGTTGAAACCATGTACAGGATTGTTATGAGAAATCATACAACATTCAGTGTCATCGCGGATCGAAAAGCGAACATATTGCTATCTATCAATTCGATTATAGTTTCATTCGCAGTTGGTGTTTTGTTTAGAAAAGTGGAAGAATGGCCGGAAATTCTAGTGCCGTCCGTGATTTTCGCGCTTACGGGTTTGATAACTGTGATCTTGACTGTGATTGCGACCAGACCGAATGTGACCAAGGGCAAATTTACCAAAGAAGATATAGAGCAAGATCGTGTGAATTTGTTGTTTTTTGGCAATTTTCACGGGATGAGTTTGGATGAATATCAGCATGCTCTGGAGTATAATACCCAAACGCCAAAGCAAATCTATGATAGCTTGAGCAGGGATCTTTATTATTTGGGAAAAGTGCTTAATTTGAAATACAAGCGATTGCATGTTGCGTTTAATTTTTTCATGTTCGGTCTTACCTTAACAGTAGTTTCATTTATAATATTCTTTTTTCTCCTCAAATAGCAACGAAATACAAAGTTGAGACGTATTTTTCTTCGGTTGTGTAATTATTGGGAGGTTTAATTTAGCATAATAATTTATGGAAAGGGTATCTAATTACCAGGTGCTGAGACATTGGGGAACCTTGTTTTGGTCGCTGATACTTTGGAATATACTTAATTTCTTTTTTTTCTATTTGATATATGTTGTATTTATCGATACGCATAAGTGGCTTGGTTTGCCAAGATTTGATTATGAGTTTATGGGCGAAGCTCTGTTAACTCTTTCATTTTATGGTGGGTCAATTCTAGGAGTATTTGGATGGCTGGTGTCTGTAATTGTAAGCAAGAAGTTTTGGTACAATAAAATGCCATATACGCTTAGATTGCTTTTGAGAATGGCTATTACCAGTCTTTTGTTGATTTTGATAAATAAAGGAAGTGTGATGGTCTTGAAAAACTATCACGAGAGTTTGTACAACTATATAGATGCAAGCAATTTCTTTTACAGCGAGCTGTTCGTCGTTTATTTTGCTTTTATAATGATGTGCTCATTGTTTATGGGAACACTTCAACAGCTTGGAGAGCTATTAGGACCTATTTTTTTCAAAAATGTTATCATGGGCAAATACATACATCCAAGGGAAGAAGAGCGTATCTTTATGTTTTTGGATTTGAGCAATTCCACTAAATTGGCTGAGGAGTTGGGGCATATCAAATACAGCAAATTAATCCAACGTTGCTTTGCCGATATGACCGACGAGATAGTATACCATAGAGCCGAAGTGTATCAATATGTCGGCGATGAAATCGTATTGACTTGGGAGAAAAAGAAGGGACTGAAAAATAACAGATGCGTTAGATTGTTTTACGATATTCAGAAAAAGTTCGAGAGCAAGAAAGATTATTATATGCAGAACTATGGAGTTGTTCCTAGTTTCAAAGCGGGATTAAACAGCGGCTTGGTAACTGGCGTAGAGGTGGGTATAGTGAAGAAAGAGTTGGCTTTTCATGGAGATGTCCTTAATACTGCTTCTAGGCTTCAGCATGTTTGCAAAGAAGCGGGAGAATGTATCTTATTCACATGCGAATTTGGTGAAGAATTGGATGGAGTGTCGCTTAGAAATGTAGGTGTATATCATCTAAAAGGCAAATCCAAAAGCTCGGAAGTATGCACTGTCGACAGTTTGAACACCGATGTAGTTTAAAAAGCATTTGTTAACTATGGAAAAACGCTCACATAATGATTGTGTCGTAAAATTATGCGAAATTCGCTTCGTTATAAATATTGTAATAAACGAAGACATATGAATTTTAGCAATATTAAGCTCATTGTGAGTGATATGGATGGTACTTTGCTTAACTCCGAAGGCAAGTTGGATAGAGATTTTTTTCCGATATTGAAGCAACTGCAAAGCATCGGGATCACATTCGCTATTGCCAGTGGCAGACAATATCAGAATTTGAAATTCAATTTAGAAGATCATCATGAGAATGTTTATTTTCTAGCTGACAATGGAAGCTATATTGTCAAGAATGATCAACAGATTCATGTGGAGTCGCTTACGCGCGAGAAAGCTTTTGAATTAATTCAATTGGCTAGAGAGACAAAAGACTGCGAATTGGTTATTTCAGGAAGAATGAATGCGTATGTTGAATGCAAAGAGGAAAAGTATGTCGAATACGTGAAACGTTTCTTTGAAGATTTGCAAGTATTAGATTCTTTGGAGCAAATTCCAGAAGAAGAGGATATATTGAAAGTAACTATTTATGATCCTTTGAATTCGGAAAAGAATAGCTATCCAATATTCAAGTCATACGAAGATCATTTGAAGGTAAAGGTAAGCAGCGAGTATTGGTTGGATATTTCTGAAGCGGACGCGCACAAAGGGCATGCGGTAGAGATTTTGCAAAAAATGCTAGGCGTGTCAAAAGAGGAAACAATGGCTTTTGGCGATTACCTTAACGATATCGAAATGCTGCAATCTGTTGAATATGGATTCGCAATGGCTAATGCACACCCAGAGTTGCATAAGATTACGCCTCACAGAGCATTAAGCAATGATGAATCTGGAGTCATTAGAATGTTGGAGAAAGTATTGGAGGATCATCAAGTTCAAAATAATTCTTAAAGAAAGCAGCCTATCCAGAATAGCCTTCCAACGATAATAAAATCAATAATTGAAGTGAGCATGTTGGATAAAAACAATGCTCGCTTTCCAAATACCAAACCGTATATACTCCAAAATGCGGCTAAGAAAGCGTAGATCAGCCATGTGACAAAAGATACTCCGTGCGCATAGCCATCATGACTGATGAATATTTTATATAGTTGTGGCATAGCTGCAAAAGGGCCAATCAATCCGATAAACAGCATTACATCTTCTATTCGCTCTCTATGATTAGCATTTTTAATCAGTTCTCTCATAAATGATTTTATTTCGTTAAAGTATAACAGCCCATTCTTGTAAAAGTTGATTAAATTGGAGCTCAATCATTATGTTTTCTTCAACATAAAAACAGTATATTTTTTTATGCGCAAACTTGACAGCATTTTTAAGGAAATTGACAATAATATTGCCACGAGCATGAGCTCGGATAGAAAAGCTTGGGCGAAAAAAATCGTAGATGAGCAACTGTCGCTTGAGCCAATTATTACCATGTTGTCCGAAGATCACCCCAAAGGAGCCAGAGCTTCTTATGTGCTAGGAGATATATGCGAGATCGCTCCTTCGAGACTTGTCCCTTATTTGGTTGATTTGTTTAATAATCGATATGCGATTGATGTGCTAGGTTTTGACAGGTCGTTGGCTAAGTTTTTCAAGCATTCGGGAGTGCCGAATGAGATAGAGGGAGAAGTTTTGGATCAATTGATCAAGTGGATGTCAGACTCGGGAATTAAAGTGGGTACAAAGTATTATAGCATGTATGTCTTGAGAGAATTATGCAACAAATATCCAGAGATAACGAATGAATTTGTAGCGATTTTGGAGGATCAAAAGGAAAGAAATACCAAGACATTCAAAAGAATGGCAATTAAAATCTTGTCTGAAATGAAAAAAGCCGATTCATAAAGTTATGAACCAGCTTTTGTGACATCTATGAGTTATTTTCTAATTATTCATTGTCAAGGAAATGATACCTTCTGAAGGCTTCAATCGCTTCGTATTCAGCAAGACCAAGATCGTTGAATGACTTTGCAGTTGTACGGTTTCTTTCTTCAGCTCTTTGCCAAAACTCTCTTTTGTCATTTCCTTGGAATACGACATTGTCTTTTTGAGATTGGTGGAAGAATATAGCTTGACGCTTGCGGTATAATTCGTCTGGACTGATTGGCACAGCCATTTCGATTTCGTGAGTATCCCACTCATGCCAAGCGCCTCTGTAAAGCCATACCCAGCAGTCTTTCATATACTCTTCGTGCTTCAAGTTTTCAAGCGCGGCGAATATCGCGTCAAGACATACCTTGTGAGTGCCATGCGGATCAGCCAAGTCTCCAGCAGCGAAAATTTGATGAGGCTTAACTTCCTTAATCAAATTCTCGATGATTTCGATATCTTTAGGCCCGATAGGAGCTTTTTTAACTTTGCCTGTTTCATAAAATGGCAAATCCAAGAAGTGAATATTTTCATCCTTAACTCCACAATATCTAGCCCCGGCTTTGGCCTCGCCTCTTCTGATCAAACCTTTGATCAACCTGACTCTTGGAGAATCGACTTCGAGGTTGCTGTTGATTTTTTCGTTGTGATCATTCAAGGTGTTTGAGTATAAATCTTCAGCTGCATTGCATGAATCCTCTCCTGACTTCTTGAAATAGTCGCTTACGAATTCAGAAAATCTTAAAGCGTCGTGGTCATTGACCGCGATATTTCCTGAAGTTTGGTAAGCAACGTGAACGTCATGTCCTTGTTCTGAAAGTCTGATAAATGTTCCTCCCATGGAAATCACATCATCATCAGGGTGTGGACTGAATACGATAACTCTTTTTTGAGAAGGCGCGGCTCTTTCAGGTCTGTAAGTATCGTCCGTGTTCGGCTTACCTCCCGGCCAACCTGTGATTGTATGCTGTAGTTCATTGAACATACGGATATTGATGCTGTAAGCTGAACCTTCTTGAGCTAGCATTGCTGACATTCCGTAGTCATTGTAGTCTCTGTCCGTAAGCTTCAATAGAGGCTTTCCAAGATGCTTGCATAGCCAAAATACGGCTTGCTTTTTCAAAGATTCGTCTTCCCAATCGCAATCTCCTACCAACCATGGAGTTTGGAAGCGAGTAAGTTCGCTGGAAGCCTCTTGGTCTACAACAAATGTTGTGTTGCTGTGCTGTTGAAGGTATGTCGCAGGAACGGTAGTGGAAATTCTACCTTCGACAGTTTCTTTGATAATTGGCGCTTTACCATGTCCCCAAGCCATTAGGATGATTCTCTTGGCGTGAAGGATAGTGCCAACACCCATAGTGATAGCCTTGCGAGGCACATTGTCTATGCCGAAAAAGTCTTTGGCCGCATCTACTCTAGTGATGTGGTCAAGCGTGATGATACGAGTTCTTGAGGTCTCAGTAGATCCCGGTTCGTTGAATCCGATATGTCCTGTTCTACCAATGCCTAAGATCTGCAAATCCAATCCGCCGCATGCTTCGATCTTTGCTTCATAGTTTTTGCCAAAGTCTATGATCTCATCCATGGCAAGAGTTCCATCAGGGATATTGATGTTGTCAGGCTGGATATCCACATGATTGAACAAGTTTTCATGCATGAAGTGCCAGTAGCTCTGAATGTCTTCCTTTTTCATTGGATAATATTCATCCAAATTGAAAGTGATGACATTTTTAAAGCTTAACTCTTCTTCTTTATGCATTCTGATAAGCTCCTCGTATACTTTTACAGGAGAAGAGCCTGTGGCAAGACCCAATACGCATTTTTCGCCTTTGGCGTCTTTTTCCCTGATCAAGTCGGCGATTTCTTTGGCTACGGCTTTAGAGCCTGTGATGGAATCGGAAACGATTTCTGTGTGAACATTTTCAAATCGGGTTTCTTCGCTAAAACCGACTTGTTTGAAACTGATATCTACAGTTTGGGATTTTTTATTTTGCTCTTCCATTTTTTGCTTAAAAATGTATGATATGAATCTATTATCTATGCTAAAATTGACGTAGTCTACAAAGTCTAATGGCCTAATGATCTCAATTGTTTGGCTATGAATCAGATCTCTCTGATGTGTCAAGTTAAATGAAAGAAAAGCCATAAAAATTGGTTCTCATAATCCATTGAATCAAATGCAGACTGTGCCGAAGATACAGATGCTAATAAGCCTTTTTCATAGAAGATTTGGCCGTTAGCAAATTATTGCTTCGGATAGAAAAGGGGCTTTTATTTGAAGGGACTTAAAGATAATATTTTTTATATTCATGGTAAAATATAATTCGTTAATTTTGCTTAAGCATAACTCTGAAATGTGCAAATGTGATATTTCTCAGTTTTTGAAGAGACAAAATGAAGCTTATCATGCTTTGCGTCATGATAAATAAATAATAATGCAGGGTTAATAGCTTTGATCAAGGCAAGAGATTTGAATAGTAATATATTTTTGCATACGATAAGTCCGAAAAACTTAAGGTAGTGAGCTTTTGTATTGCCTGATTATAAAATGGGAATGTTCGAATAGTTATTTTTTGAGATTAAAATGTTCATGAAGCATTTTAAAAGTGCTTTCATATTTAATGCAATGACTATGGTATAATGTAGCTGGCGATTTAAAGAAAGTGCACAACTATATCGCAAAAAAAACGCTCCAAAGATGGAGCGTTTGCAATAATAGAATTAATATGATTAAGCCTCGACAGCTGCATTGTTGCCAGCCATGATAGCTTCGATTTCTTCGACTTCGATTGGAATCCCTGAAGTTAAGTTCACAGGTCCATCTTTAGTGATTACATAGTCGTTTTCAAGTCTGATTCCGATTCTTTCTTCACGAATGTAAATACCCGGCTCGCAAGTGAAAACCATGCCTTCTTGAATAGGAACCATTCGGTTTCCGATATCATGCACATCCAACCCAAGGTGGTGAGCTGTTCCATGCATGAAATATTTTTTGTACAGTGGGTTATCCGGATCCTGATTTTTTACTTCTTCAGCGTCAAGAAGGCCAATATTGATTAGCTCGGCTTCTACCAGCGAAGCCATGTTTTTTTCGTAATCAGTCAGAGAGTTGCCTGGCTTCAATTCTTTTACACCTTCTTTAAGGCATCTAAGAACAGCATTGTACACTTCTTTTTGTCTGTCCGTGAACTTGCCGTTTACAGGAAGGCAACGAGTCACGTCCGAATGGTAATTGCCATATTCAGCTCCGAAGTCCATCAAGATCATATCGCCGTCTTTCAGCTCATCGTCATTTTTTACATAATGCAAAGAGCAAGCATTAAGCCCTGAAGCCATGATAGGCTGGAAGGCATGTCTTCTTGTTCCATTTTTCAAGAATTCATACGTCAATTCGGCTTCCACTTCAAACTCTCTCATGCCCGGCTTTACAGCTCTTAAAGCTCTGTTGAATGCTTTTGTAGCAGTGTTGCAAGCTTCTGTTACCAATTCGATTTCAATATCTGATTTGATGAATCTCAAATCTCTGGTGATACGGCCAACTCTTTCATAATTATGCAAAGGATACCTGTCTTTGCAATACTTGATCATTCGATCTTCACGCGTTTCCATTTGCGCTGAAGCGGTTTTGATATGCTCGTTATGATTGAGGTAAATATTGTCGGCGTGAAAAGCGTTAAGCTGAAGCATGAAGTCGAATTCCTGCAGCCATTGAACATTGCTGATGCCTGACACATCAGTAGCTTGCTCTTTTGTAAGTTTATCGCCTTCCCAAATTCGAATATGCTCATTAGTCTCTCTGATAAATAGCACTTCCTTGAATTTTGGATCTTGAGCGTCAGGATAAAGAAGCAAAATAGTTTCTTCCTGATCAACTCCAGAAAGGTAGAATAGATCGTTGTTTTGCTGAAATCTCATCACATCGTCTGCATTTGTGTACATCACATCATTGGATGAAAGTATAGCGATGGAATTAGGTTTCATTTTTTCAACAAAACGTTTTCTATTCTTTATGAAAAGTTGACTATCTATTTGATTATATCTCATAATAAGCTGATTTATTTAAATCTGAATTATTTCTTTCAATTAACAGAAAACTTGTAAGAATTCAAAGAAAGGAGTGAAGAGAGAAAAGCTTGGTTTCCTTAATTTTCGAATCAAAAGAATCGATTGGGTAAATCAGCGTTTTGGAAAGTATGGCGATCGCGCAAAAAAAGAAAACCGGCTTGATTAAGCCGGTTTTGTAATATCTGGATGAAGCTTTATGTTTATTTGCTGACTTCCATTAGATTAGGAACAAATTGTTTCTTTCTTGATACAGCCCCTTCCAACCAGGCGGTATTGTTGTCAAGTTTGGTGTCAAATGCACTTTCAAATACATCAGTAGCTTTTCCAAGCACAATAGTTTCGGATCCGCTTCTCAAAATATCAGTGATGATGAATACGAACAAGTCATAACCTTCGCTTTCAATTTGCTCTTGAATAGTTGATTCGTATTGTTCTTTTTGATCCAAAATTTCAGCGACATTCACAGTATTGACTTGAGCGATGGCGATTTTATTCGCACCCATCTCAAATTCTTTCATGTCCATGTTGATGATTTCTTTTGTGGACTTGTCTCCGAAGCTGGCTCCGGCGATTAGCATGTCCATGCCGTATTTTTCAAGATCAACGCCTGCTATTTTAGCAAGTTCCTCAGCTGCTTTCACGTCTCTAGGAGTGCATGTCGGAGATTTGAACAACAAGGTGTCCGATATGATGGCGCTTAGCATCATGCCAGCCATTTTCTTTTCAGGCAAAAGATCGTTTTCCTTGTAGATAGTCAACAAGATTGTAGATGAGCATCCTACCGGCTCGGCTCTGATCATCAAAGGCTCAAAAGTGCTGAATTCGCCAAATTTGTGATGGTCGATTACTTCTGTGATTTGAGCTGTTTCAAGACCGTCAACGCTTTGAATGCGTTCGTTATGGTCTATCAAGATTACTTTTTGACGCTCAGTGTTTTCAGCGCCCTCGGCATTAGGATCGACTGTCGCAAGTAGTTTCGGAGCTTCAACGTCAAAGTAGTTCAAAACAAACTCAGTTTCTTTGTTAAGATTGCCAAGTCTGCGTGCTTCTACATTTTCTCCTAATTGCTTTTTCAAAGCTTCGTAAGCCAAAACCGAGCAAATAGAGTCGGTGTCTGGGTTTTTATGTCCAAAAATTAATGCTTTTTCGCTCATCTGTATAAATAAGATATTTATGATTTCAAGGCGCCGAGTGGATTTGTTGGTTTCCTAACGCCGTCAACTTTCAACACGCTAATTTATGAATTTAAACTATTTCAAGCACGCTAAGAGTATTAATATTTTGTTAGAGTGAATGAATTGCTTTATATTAACTGTTTAAGGACTTTTTGAATGAACATTTTTATTTAATGAGTCTTGATGAAATAGAATTATGCAATTATTTTGAGATTATGGAGAAATCAAGACTTTTCAACTCTGAAGAACAACGAGTGCTTGAGGAGATCATCTTGAATCGAAGAGATGTTAGAGGCAATCATTTTTTGGACAAGCCGATAGAAGACGATGTGCTTGAAAAAATATTGATGGCGGGCTTAAACGCACCATCAGTTGGCTTTTCGCAACCTTGGGAATTTGTTGTTATCAAGGACAAGGATATTAGAAACAAAATAAAGAAATCCTTTGAAACGGAATCCGCGAAAGCTGCCGAACTATTTGAAGACGAAAAACAAAAGGAATATATCAAACTCAAGCTGGAGGGAATCACAGAGTCCCCATTGAATATAGCTGTGTATTATGTGCCGAAAAAAGGACCTGTCTTGGGGCAAACATCCATGCCTGACATGGGGCGTTTTAGCGTTACTTGCGCTATACAGAATATGTGGCTTATGTCTAGAGCTTTGAATGTGGGCATGGGTTGGGTAAGCATTTTAGACCCTAAGGAAGTAGCGAAAGTGATTAATGCTCCGGATTCACATGAGTTAATAGGTTATTTGTGCTTTGGTTATACAGACATGTTTTATGAGAAGCCTGAGCTTGAAATTTTAAAGTGGGATGAGCGAAAGTACAAAGACGATGTCGTATTTTATGAAAAATACCAATAAGGTTTGTCATTTTGAGATATGGAACAGATAAGAAAAATCGCTTTAATAACTGGAGCTTCATCTGGAATAGGTAGAGCAACGGCTGTGCAGTTGTCTGAAGCTGGATATGACTTAGTGCTTTGCGGTAGAAGAAAGGAACGATTGGAAGAATTAGCTGCCCAATTGAAGACTGACACCGTTTCGTTGGTGTTTGATGTGAGAAATAAGTCATTGACTTTCGACACTTTGAATGGACTGCCTGAGGAGTGGAAAGCAATTGATGTATTGGTTAACAATGCGGGCAATGCGCATGGGCTTGAGCCTATTCAAGATGGCGATGTTCAGGATTGGGATATGATGATTGATGGAAATGTGAAAGGATTGTTATATGTCTCAAAAGCTGTGATGCCTTGGATGATTGAAAGGAAGAAGGGGCATATCATCAATATTAGCTCAGTCGCAGGAAAACAGACATATGCCAACGGCGCTGTTTATTGCGCGTCAAAAGCCGCCGTTGAGAAAATCAGCGAAGGCATGAGGCTTGACTTGTTGCCGCATGGAGTCAAAGTAACCAACATTGCTCCCGGAGCAGTGAATACGGAGTTTTCAGAGGTTCGTTTTAAAGGGGATGAGGCTAAATCCGAGGCGGTGTATAGAGGATATGAGCCATTGATCGCAGAAGATATTGCCGATGCGATCACTTATGTGGTGACCAGGCCTGCTAGAGTGCAAATAGCGGATATGACAATTTTTCCTTCGGCGCAAGCATCGGCGACAAGCTTTTGGAAAGATGATTGATTCTAAGCTTTACCATTAATTAGGAATTGATTTAGGTTGATGATTTTTTTTTCAATCAGTAAGTTGATATTAATTTCGAATAGGGCAAAGAATTATAATGTTAAGAAAACGTGCAGGGCGAAATTCCAACGTTATAAGAAAAAATTTCAAGAAAAATTTATATCTGATTGGATTGGCGTGATTGAGCAATGGTCAGAAGCAGTTGTCGAAAAATCGCCCGCATGTTTATAAATTTTAACGTATATATTTTATGTTTTTTTCATTGCAATCAAATTCTTTTGATAGAGTGAATTTCAAACGCTGGATTAATTAATTTTCGTATATGCTTATCAAAAAAATATGCGCGAATAAGTTTCATCAATAATAGTTGGCCCTATTTAAGAGAATTAAAGGTAAATAATACAAGTCCGACACAGCTCATGGCATGGTCGGGTTTGATATTTAGTTTAATTTTCTGTTCATTAAAATGCTTGTGGCTGTGGCTCTTGAAAGCTGATAATAATCTACATATAGTATATTAGGGATGTAACCTTGAGCGTTAGCTTCTAGCTTCTTCATTTCTTTCCCTAAATTGGCATTCGCAGGCCTTGAGTAAGAAAAAACATCAGTGATTGGAGTCAAAGTCCATGACATTAAAAACATATCGCAGGCAATTTGACCATTTTGACTCATGCCGTTGAATTGGTGAAATTTGCTTATTTGGTCGTTCTTCATGGAGTTGTAGTCAGTTGTGTTGGAGTATTTGTCATAAACGATTAAATCTCCATTGATGGCATCAGATGAATCCCAGTCCCTATAAGTGTGAATCCCTTCGGACGGGAACTCAACGGGATAACTTTCGTCATTTACAATCAAAACAGTGCCTTGCTCTTGTATTAATTCGTCTAGGCTTAATTCTCCCACTCGCTTGGAGTAAGCATTGTCAAACAAGTAAGGTGATAGATGACTTTTGATTTTATTGATTAGAGTTGAATATACTTGAGCGTTGAAATTCTTAAAGTGGGAGAACTTGAGAATGACAAGTTCTTTTCTTCCTTCATCCATATATCTTCTGACATCCGAAAGCACTTCATCCACTTTAGGGCCTGTCACAGGTCCATGGAAAATGTTCATGTCTTCATCAGGACGCAAGTCAAAATATCTTACTCCGCCTTTAAGCTGTTCATACAAGTTTTGGTCTTGAGTTTGGCCTAAGCTGCTCGGATACATACCTGCGTCGTGGGATCCCGGCAAAACAATTTCTCCCAACGTTTTATTCGCTATGACACTGTGCAAATCTCTCATCCAGTTTTCATGATCAGTATAAAGCGCGCTTGATGACCAAATTCCCCCAGTACTGGATTCTGATTCGTGAGTTTGAGCGATGTAAGTTTCATTAGCGTCTACAGAGCTATTGTTGCCAGTGTCAAAATATTCGCTGGATCCTTCCCATTCTATTTTTCCATTGGCGATTTTGCCTTTCATTTGCCATAAATCGTTTTTCAACCCTTCGGATGTGTGTGTTTCGAATACCGTTCCGTCGTCAAGCAAAGCAACGGATGGTTGAGCGCCCGATTGGTAGAAAATTGAAGGCCCCCAAATTATCTCGCCATTTTGCATGCTTCCCACGTGATAGTAGAGGTTGCCAGTTGTTTCAGACTGATGGACTTCGACGATTTGTCCTGAATTATTGATGGCGACAGAAGGTTCTTTTCCACTATCGTATTTTTTTGTACTTGACCAAGATACGGAACCAGACGCATTAAGTGTGCCTGTTTTATAGAAAAGGCCGTAGTTGCTTTGTGATTTATGAACTTCTACGATTCTGCCATTGTCATTGATTGTTATTGAAGGAGTGGAACCTTTATCATATTTTTTTCCGCTTTTCCAGTCTATGCGATTGCCGTTTAGCGTGCCAATTTTATACCATAGATCGCTTGTGAAGATGTTTGATGTTTCATGCACAGAGATAATTTTTCCGTCATTTGTCATGTCAATTGAAGGCTTTTTGCCATTGTCATACTTATTGCTTTCCGACCAATTGATTTCGTTTTGATCCAGTTTGCCGACATGATACCAAATAGTGCTTCCTCCTCTGGATTGATGCGCTTCAACGATATTGTTTTGAGTGTTCATTGCGATATCTGTTCTTTGACTGTATCCGTCAAGTTCGGTGGAAAGTCCCAATTGATGGATTTTCAGCTCAGGAGCGAAAGGAACTGTCATCATTTGGATTCCATTGTTTGAGTAAGTGTTAGAATTTCTCGCGTTGGAAACCTCTTGTTCCATTTCTTGTTGGCAGGAAACTGAAGCGAATAGCATAGATGCTGCTAAAGAATGAAATAGTAATTTTTTCATAATCGTAGTTTTAGTTTAGCTTAAAATACGACTGCTATAAGGTGAAAAAATGTGGTTTTCGGTGCAGTAAATCAGAGGGTTAACCTAATAATTACTTTGAGGAAATAGTTTTCAAGGTTAAAACGATAGCTTTTTGATAATTGTATTTTCATTTTCAATGAAAAAATAATTTAAAAGGAATGGATAAAATTAAAATATTGTATTATTTACCTCCTCAATGTGGTTTTGTTGGTCTGAATTTGTTTTTGTGTCCAAAATAAGTGTTTGTGTTTTAATTTGATTTAAATATAATGGAATACTATTGAGGTAGATGGATTGATCTTAATTTTCATCTCAAGTATTTTCATACGTGAGAATTAACCATTTTGGAAACTGACTAGCTATTTAAAGTGGTTAATGCGTGTTTGAGTTAGTTGGAATTTTATTACTGTAAATCCAAATCGAGTCGTTGGCTTTGGTCGTCAAGTTTTTACAAAGCTCTTTGTTTGAAAAAATGGAATCTGGAATATAAAGCTTGTTGTTTTTGACTTTGAAATTGATGTTATAGGCTTTAAGCACGATTTGCAAATGATTCATGAAAGACGAGTCATTATTGATTGAGGATGTATGGTAGTTGTTTTCGCTATCATCTGTTACTTTTTTAAATTCCACATATTTTTGTGGGGAACAAAGTTTTAGGTAAATGATGCTGGTTGTTAAAAAAATGAGTTGCAGGGCAATACTTTTCATGGTTTTGTAAGATATAAATAGCGAACAGAAAGTAGTTGAACTCTCTGTTCGCATGATTTAATAATAACTAAAATTATCTGCCAGATGAGTTGTTGGAATCGCTTGAATTTTCATTAGGAGTATATTCACTGCCATTGATTTTCCACGAGCTATTCATCCATTTAGAATTTTCA
The DNA here is from genome assembly GCF_036492635.1 of Aureibacter tunicatorum. GTDB lineage: Bacteria > Bacteroidota > Bacteroidia > Cytophagales > Cyclobacteriaceae > Aureibacter > Aureibacter tunicatorum. Next base: position 3,983,299 of record NZ_AP025305.1, on the reverse strand, counting down.
AAATCGTATTTGCCAGTATAATCAAACCTCCAGAATGCTTCCATCAAGAAGGATTTGGCACCTCCGCATTTTTCCAAATACAAACCGTCAGAATCGCTAACCCAACCTGTGCCTGGAATATAAAACCCCATGCCTTTGTTCCAATTATAATCGTCTGACCATCGAATATTCACCGTTCCGGTAATGTCTATAATATCTTCTGATCGAGACAATCGCATCTCCACATTGCCTTTCATATCACTAGCTCCGCTGGCATAAGACAGTTCCGAGGACATATTGTAATTTTTAATATCAGCATCCCAGTAATCTGATTTGCTTACAGTTTTTCCTTTTTCAACGTCTTTAACCCAAGCGTTCAGGTTTCTATTTTTTGTATAATTGAGTATTCGACTTTCCGCATTGGTAATTGAAGCGAAACTTCTAAGCCAACTAACGCTAAGCGTTCTAGTGCTTCCGCTGCCATTGAGAAAATGTTGCAAATTGTCCGCAGCCACATTTTGTCCGATGTTGCGAGCATTTTCGATCATCGACTCGAATTTCTTTTTCAGCTCTTTTACTTTTTTTTGATCGCAACTCATTGCTTTGGCTGTAGCGACTACTCCTTCGCCGATCCATGTAGCGGAGCCTTCCGCATACCATTCAGAGTACTTAGCATCCCAAGGGTTTGCGTATTTTTTAAAATCACCCATAATTCATTCGTTTAATGATTACCAATAATTTTAATTTTCTTCGCATTCGCATGGAGCTTCGCAGCAGTCCCCAAAGACTTTTTTATAAAGCTTGGCTCTGTCAGCTGAATCTTCGATGCCGTCAATAACTTTTATAGCTTGCTCAATTTTTTGATTGTTCAAAGCGGCGTTTACAGTAGCTTCGTTTTGCAATTTCATATTATAGCAATCCAGTGCTTCTCCTTGACCAAGCAGAGCATCTACCACAACAGACGGAGTTCTAAGTATGCGGTGCGTAGTGTTAACGATGATACCATTTACAAACTTGCCTCTGTACTCATGGTTGATATCTTTTTTGACCCTTACATATTCAACGTTTTGATCGCCTTCGCCTGGATTGATGCTGTTGTTAAGCTTTTGGCTTACCTTTTCGATTAGGCTATGCTGAGTTCCCTCATGATCAGAAATACTTGAAAGCTGTGTGTAAATTTGATTAAGAACAGTATTCGCTGATTTTTCGTCAGCCATTACTTCATTAAGCATATCTTTCAATCCAGACAGTTTGCATGATTTTCTTTGGGAAGGAAAGCCTGTCGAATATGTAAATGAAACATCATCGATATAGGTAATGCTGATGAATTCTTGCAATAGTTGTCTGAATACAAAATTAAGCACTCTGCTTTTGTTGATGTTTTCAAGCTCTCTTACGATGCTTTTTTCATTTTCAGAAATATTTGTTGATTGCGTTGAAGTGTTTACTTCCACCTCTCTAAGCGTATCAGCTTTGGAAGTATGTCGACTTGTATTGTTTACAAGTATCCCAACTTGTGACTGAATAGCTTCATTTACTGTTGTTGTCGTAGCGTTAGTACCTCCGCCACCTCCGCCACCGCCAATTTTGAAGAAGCCTAGGTCTAATCCGAGGCTGCCCCCAGCTTTCCAATTGCCTGTTGTAGCTACCGTTTCAGATCTGGAAAGGTTTGTAGCAAATTCAACATCATTTTCTATCATGGATTGCAGGTCTTCCGCACTGGATTCGCTGTAAGAGTCCAAGACATTTTGCGCAAGCTTTTTAATGCTTTCTTGGTATTGGTAACTGCGAATGCTAATAGTCGTTTTCTCTCCTGGAAGCAAGCTGAAGGTTCTAAGTGTTCTTCCAGCTCCATAATCGCCTAGATAAGAGCTCATTTTGAGATGAAGCACTATACTTATTCTTGGGTTTGCTTTAGCAGGCTTTGGAATGTATAAAATTTCGGGTATTCGCGAGAATCTTTGTCTCATTACAGGCATGTATCCATCGAGAATTCTGTCGGCAATGAAATTGTTGTCCTCAACTTTGAACGCGTTAGCTGAAACCGCATTTGTTGATGGCTTTTTGAGCTTGAGGTCAAAAGGCTGTGTTTTTTCCGCCAACTTTTTTTCGATCACAGCTGTTTTGACTTCATCATTGGTTTGAATCAAAGGGATTTTCGGCGTAAGCGGAATGTTTAAATCCAGCCTTTTTAATAGATCCTCTTTTGGAGTTTTTAAAACCAAGTCCCAATAGTCGTTGATTGGCTCTTTTCTTTGATTTTCTTTGAAGTGCTTCGGATCGATTTCAATACCTAAAAAACTGGTAGCATCGTAAGTTGTTGATTGCGGTAAATTGTAGTTTAAAATTGACGCTTTGCCATTTTCATCTAGTTTTGTGAATGGCTCTTGTGAATTGCATGAATGTAGCTTTTCCATGTTTGTTTTGTTAATTGGAATGTTATATATATTATAAAATGAAACGGAGGATCTAATTTGCTATGCTTAAAGTAGGATTCGTTAAAATCAAAAAAAAAACCAAATAATAACATTTCAAATGTATGGGGAAGTTGTTTTCGTTCCAAATAAACAAGGTATTTTTTTTATAAAAAATTAAACTATAGTGATTTTATTTTGCTTTTAATTATTAGAAAAGTTTATATTATATGTCTTTATTACTCAATTTGAGATGATTAGGATCTTTAATTCTTAGAGAGAAATAATATTTATTGTAAATAATTTATATGATGAGTTTTAAAAGATAATTTATGCTATACTAATTATTGAGTTTGATGAAGATAGTCTTATGTTTGAGTAATACTATAATTAACCCCTAGGTTTCCTTTATTTTTAAAAGATTATTTTAGAATAGACAGGGCAGTCTTAATTTTTTTCGATCAAGAGAATTTTTTGGATTAAGCATGAACTGATTTAGGATGAAAATATTTTTTTAAAGTTTGAGAATGTAAAAAAATCAAGTGGTGTAAAATTAGGTTTTATCTTTTGTTTTGGTCACTCCATTTAAGCTATTAGTGTATATATGATTTACATGTAGAATAGTAAATCGAAAAATTATATCTAAAATGAAAAGCTTTTAATTTAGTTGCACAGATGTGCATTGTGGATAAATGGACTTTTATCTTCGATTATTTTTTCAACTGGAATCTAATTTTGAAAATTCATCTCTAATTTTCTAAAAATCAAATAGATATCAACGAACTTGTCCACATTTTGGTGGATAAGTAAATTGATTTCAAGTCGAAATACGCAAAATTTGATTGATGGACAGTTTTATCCACAGCGTTGACATTGTTTTTGATGATTATCGAATCTGATTTATAGGATTATCAGTTACTTTTCCACATTCTGATTTATTGAAATATAAAGCGTATTCCTTCCCAAAATTCAAAATCATTGAATTTTCATCCTCGACTATTTCCGTTTCATTAGTTGGAAATTCCGTTTGACTGTTTTTTGACTTTTCACTGGGTGCTAAGCCAAGTACTTTTGGACTCATTCAATAAACCAAACCATACATGAGATTAATATTTTCATTAGCAATTATAATGGTTGTTCTGACGAGTTGCTCCGAGGAGAAGTCTTCAAAAGAAAATGCAGTTCCAACTGTGAAAACATTTGAGGTAGCTTATAATGATGAGTCGTCAAATAAAAGTTTCTCGGCCGTAACCAAGCCAAAACAAGTTAGCGGCCTTTCTTTTAGAATTGGAGGAGTGTTGTCTCCTGTGAATCTGAAAAGCGGGCAGTATTTCAAAAAAGGCCAATTGTTGGCTGAAGTTGATGCCAGAGATTATAAAATAGAGCTTGAAAGAGCGGAAGCCGTCTACATACGGGCAAAGGCTGAATACGATAGATACAGAGAATTGGTCTCTATTGATAATGTGTCCAAAAGCACGTTTGACAAAGTGGAGGAAGAATACAAGCGAGCAAAGGAAAATCGTAAAAAGGCTAAGAACGCTTTAGGTGATACAAAACTGCTGGCTCCATATGATGGGTACGTGCAGGAAGTGTTTGTGGATGGTTATGACGAAGTAAGAGCCAAGCAGCAAATTTTGACATTTATTGATCTTAGCGAGTTGGAGATAACAGCTAGAGTGTCTGCCGAGTTCGCTTTGAAACCTGAAAATATCACTGGTTTGGCGGTGAAGTTCGACGATATCCCAAATCAAACAGTTCCTGTTACATTAAAGAATATCTCCAAGAGCACAGACAAGACAAATCTATCTTACTTGTTGACAGGTGTGATTGACAATAGTTTGTATGAAAAGCCATTGTTGGGAGGTTTGTCAGGAGTGTTGACATTGGAAAGCCAAACTGCGCAATCTAATTTGAGCGTGCCGGTAACTGCTTTAATGAATGACCCATCTAAAGGAACTTTTGTGTGGAAGCTGGAAGCTGGAATAGCTAAAAGAAGATCCGTGAAAGCGGGAAAGCTAATGGGAGATAATCATGTGGAGATTCTTGAAGGCCTGTCTCCGAAAGACAAAGTGATTAGCGCCGGAGGACAGAAAATTCAACAAAATCAGCAGGTTCAAGAACTATAATTTTTTGGTATGAAAATCACGGAATTTACCTTAAAGAATAGAGCCCTTTCCCATTTCATTTTCATGATCATTCTCTTTGGAGGAGTGTTCGCTTATTTGAAAATGGGTAAGTTGGAAGATGCTCCGTTTACGATCAAGCAGGCTTTGGTGATGACCCAATATCCAGGTGCGTCGCCTCAAGAAGTGGAAGAACAAGTAAGCGATATACTGGAAGAAGCCATTCAGTCTTTGGATGAACTGGATTATGTCATTTCTGAAAATCGAGCTGGATTATCCAAAATCACAGTTTACGTCAAGAAAGAAATCAGGGCAGAAGCGATGCCTCAGCTTTGGGATGAACTTAGGAGAAAGGTTAATGACGCGCAAGGCAAACTGCCGCCGGGAGCTCATTCCATTGTCAATGATGATTTTGGAGATGTGCTTGGTGTCTTTTATGGCGTTTCGGGAGAGGGATTTACTCCTAGAGAACTGGATGATTATTCTAAAAAGATAAAAAATGAAGTTTTAAAGCTTCCCGGAGTCGCAAAGGTGGAGCGTTATGGCGTGCAAGTTCCGACAGTGGATGTCATACTTTCACCCGGCAAGATGGGCGAAGCTGGCATTAGCATGAGCGAACTGGTAGCTGTTCTTAATTCTCAAAATAAGGTATTTGACGCGGGAACGATCAATACTCCTACGAACAGGGTAAGGATAGCGCCTACTGGAAATTTTTCCTCATTCAATGATATCAAGAATTTCATGATTCCAGCCCCCAATGGCGAAAATATTCGTTTGGGAGATATAGCGAAAATTGAAGAAGGCTACATGAAGCCTTTTACCAATAAGCTAAAAATCAATGGCAATGATGCTATTGGCTTGGCTGTTTCGACAGTGGAAGGCGGCAATGTAGTAGTGATGGCTGAAGCTGTTAAAGCGCGTTTGGAATCTTTGAAGGCTGAACTTCCATTGGGTATTGAGATTGACAATGTTTATGACCAAGGAATGGAATCGGCCAAGGCAAATGATGGTTTTATCATCAATTTGATCATGTCGGTGGCGACCGTTGTGGCGATATTGCTGTTTTTTATCGGTTTTAGAACGGGAATATTAATTAGCAGCGGACTGGTTTACGCGATTTTAGCAACGCTTTTGGTAATGTTCGGAGAAGGTATCGCCTTGCAACGTTCTTCATTAGCGGCGATCATAATTGCGATGGGTATGCTAGTGGATAATGCTATAGTTGTGGCAGATGCTATTTTGATTAATCTTCAACGTGGCATGTCTCGCAAAGACGCTGTTTTCAAAGCGGTGAAAGTGTCTGCCATGCCTTTGTTGGGAGCGACTTTCATAGCAATTTTGACATTCTTGCCGATATACTTGTCTCCTCATGTGACAGGTGAATACTTCTCATCTTTATTCATAGTTATAGCAGTTTCATTATTCTTGAGTTGGATTTTCGCCATTACTCAGACGCCTCTGTATTGCGATGAATATATGAAAAAGCCTAAATCCACTGGCGATGGAACGGATCCTTTTGCGGGAGGGATGTATCTAAAATTCAGAAAGGTGCTCACAGAGTTTATCAGAAGAAAGTGGTTGGTTGCAGCAGGCTTGGTCGTTTTATTGGCGACTGCTTTGGCTGGTTTCAATTACATCCCAAAAGTCTTTATGCCTGATTTGGAAAAGACTGTTTTTACTGTGAATATATGGGCGGTTGAAGGCACGAAAATCGAAAAAATGGAAGAAATGCTCGATGAAATGAACGAGTATGTGGAGTCATTTGATGAGGTGGTTCAGACAACTTTGACTGTTGGCCAGACCCCTCCAAGATATTATTTAGCGAATGTAAGTTTCGGGCCTATGCCCAATTTCGGACATATGATAGTCGAAACGCATAGTTTTGAAGAGGTTAAGAAGATCAAGGAAGAGCTTACAGAAGGATTAAGAGAAAGGTTCCCCGAGACGGTCATTAAGACGTCTTTATTTGCTTCCATGCCTCCATACGAGGCTGATATTGAAGCTCGATTCAATGGACCGGATGATCAAGTGCTTGATTCTTTGGTGAATGAGGCGCTTGAGATTATGAAGAGCAATCCAAAAGCTCAGATGTTTCGAAATGAATGGAAAAATCAAGTAATGGTTTGGCAACCTGAGTTGGATCAACAGCGTGCCCGCTTGGCAAATATTAATGTCGGAAATATTTCCAATTCATTGAGAGCTTATGCGGATGGAACGCCAATAGGCGTGTTTAGAGACGAGGAAAAACAAGTTCCGATAGTAATGAAAACCGAGTCCGCATTGGAAAATGGTTTTTCAACGTATGAAAATGCTCCTATTTGGGGCATGGGAACCACGACTATTCCTTTGAATCAGCTTACAAGCGGACAAGAGTTTTCATGGGAATTTCCAATGATAAAGCGATATAACAGAGAGCGAAGCATGGCGGCTCAATGCGATGTGATGCCGGAGTATACCAAGTCGGAAGTATTGGAAGAGTTGAAGCCTTTAATCGAAGGAATAGAGCTTCCAGAGGGTTATACTATGTTTTGGGATTCGGAGTACAAGTCTCAAAAAGAAGCTATGGAAGCATTGACCGCTTATTTGCCACTAGCAATGATACTCTTGGTCACAATACTTATCGCTTTGTTCGCGAACTATAAACAGCCGGTAATCATATTGTTGATTCTGCCCTTGTCTTTGATTGGTGTTTCATTCGGACTTCTGGGGACAGGCAAAGAGTTTGGCTTCAATTCAATCATTGGTTGGCTGGGATTGCTAGGAATGATCATTAAGAATGTCATTGTATTGCTGGACGAAGCGAATATACAAAAGGCTGATGGTAAATCGCATTTTGAAGCAATTGTCAATGCCACCGTTTCCCGTACCCGACCTGTTTTGATGGCAGCTTTGACTACTATTTGCGGTATGCTTCCGCTATTGCCTGACAGTGTGTTTGGCTCCATGGCGGCTACGATCATATTCGGCTTGTCGTTCGCAACCTTGCTGACATTGTTGGCAGTGCCGGCTCTCTATGCCATATTTTATAATGTGAGTGTGGCAAATACTCCTCAATCTACTATTCAAGAATTGGAAGAACATTAAAGGTGATTCGATGAATTTAAATAAAAAAATAAGTTTGCTTTTATTATTGTCGTGTTGCATTGCTTTTCAAAGCTTTGGTCAAACGGCGGATTCATTGGTAAGCAAATATAGAAGGCAGGCATTGGACTATAATCAGGAGGTGAGATCCGCTCAGTATAGTTCCGAAGCAGCGAGTGAAATCAAAGCGTCATCAAAGGCGGATTTTAAGCCTAAGGTATCGGCAAATGGATTTTACCAGTGGAGAGACAATCCTTATCAGTTGACGGTGCCAAGTTTGACTGGCATGGAGTCTAGAACTGTAAAAGGCAACGATCAACAGTATGGAGCTAGCGTGCAAGTCGTGCAGCCTCTTTATACTGGAGGAGCGATTAAGCAAAAGTATGAAATGCTCAAGGAAGATGAGATCATTTCCGAATTCAATGTTGACCGCGTTAAAAACAATATTTTGTTGGAGACTGATCAAGTATACTGGATGGCGGTGGGACAGCAGGAGATCGCTGGCATATTTGATGAATATTATCAAGCGATTGATCAATTGGTAAAAGTTGTTGAGCAACGCGTTGAAGTGGGAACTGTGAGTCGAAACGATCTATTGATGGTTGAAGTGAAGCAAAATGAAATCGAGTACTTGCGTCAAGAAGCGCAGACGAATTCCCGAATTTCAGAAATGGCATTGAATCAACAAGTGGGCGTGCCGTTGGAAGAAAAGCCAATGTTGGATAATGCTATTCCTCAGATTATTTGGACGGATATTGCTGAGGATTGGACGCATATTGCTTTGAATCAAAGAGCTGAAATTTCCATGGCGGATCACGAGGTGCTCAAGTCTGAAAAAGGAGAAAAGCTGGCTATGGCAAAATACAATATGCAAGTGATGGCTCAACTGGAAGGAAGCTATGGATTGCCGGGTTATGACCTAACGAATCAATCGCCGGACGAGAATGTTGTGGCTGGAGTTTCTGTCAAGGTTCCGATTTTTGAATGGGGCAAACGAAAACATGATCGCAAGGCAGCCAAGCTTGATACAGAAGTGCAAAAGCAGAAGTTGAGCCAAGTCAGCGATAAGATAGCTTTGGAAGTTCAGTCAAATTATTTCGCATTGCAACAGGCTAACGAGAGAGTGGCTTTGTCGTATGGTTCCTTGGACAAGGCGGAAGAGAATTTGAAAATGATGAACGACAGATATAAAGAAGGCGTTGCGTCAATATTGGAAGTATTGGATGCACATATGTATTGGCAACAGGCAAAAATCAATTATACCGAAGCGAAATTGAATGCCAAGAATAGCGAATCTGCTTTCAAAAGATCGACAGGTTCTTTGTTAAAGGAAATGGACTAGTAGTGATTGTTAGGGCTACGCGGGAGAAGAGGAATAGCCTCTTCTTCCTGCGTATTTCAAACAGCTGAAAAATATTTGAGTTAAAATATCGTTAGCCAATATTGATGCTTTATTACGTTTGTATGGAGAGGTATAAGCAAAGCAGTTTCATTTAAAACAAGTTTGAAGTTTATGTCCAAAGCCTTGCTGAAGTCTTTATATAAAAAATATTTTAGCCATGTTTTAGTGTTTGTTATCTCGTTGATTCTCAGCATTGCTTTGCTAGAGTTTATAAAGAGTGTTAGCAACGTGGACCCTAAAACTTTCACATTAGCTAGCAAGTCGAAAAGCATAGTGTTTATTTCTATGGTATTTGCCTTGTCCTATTATTTTTTTCAATATGTTGACAATAAGTTTGAAGGGTTTTACCCTTGGTTCTTGTCTCCAAATAGGCGTTTGTTTTATCAAGGAATAGTTTTTTTTAGCTTTAGCGCTTTATTTCTGTACGGAGTTTTTGTCATAAATCATTTTTTGAATGATCGACCGGGACCGTTTGTCATTCGCGACTATGAAGTGTCCAGTTTCTTTGTGTCGTATTTTTTCTTTTTGGTGATATTGCTATATATCATTGCTGTCAAATCTATCACGAAGCTGAATACTTACTACACCGAGATGGAGGATTTGAAGCAAAAGAAAGCCAATGCGGAATACAAGGCTTTGCAAGACCAGCTAAATCCGCACTTTTTGTTTAACAGTCTCAATGTTTTGATCTCGGAGATTGAGTATGATCCTGAAAATGCCCAGAAATTTACTCATAAGCTGTCAGATGTATATCGATACGTGCTTCAGTCGCAACATTTGGAATACAGCACAATCAAGGCGGAATTGGACTTTGTGAAAGCTTATGTTTTTCTTCATCAAGTAAGGTTGGGAGATGTGATTAATCTTGAGATAAGTGTTCCCGAAGATTTGAAAGAGGCTAGAGTATTGCCATTGACGCTTCAGTTGCTTTGCGAGAATGCTATTAAACATAATGTTATTAACAAAAAGCATCCGTTGGAAATAAAGGTGTTTATAGAAGGCGGGTATTTGTATTTGAGAAACAACAAGAATGCCCGCACGCATGAGGTTTCAATGAAAGTAGGTTTGAATAATCTTCAAAAGCGTTTGGAATTGCTTAAGGCGCCATCGTTGGAAGTGGAAGAAACGGATTTAGCTTATCAAGTTGGTGTTCCGATATTTAAAGCTTGAGAATATGAATGAGGTTACAGTGATAATTGTGGAGGATGAAATTCCAGCTCAAAGAAGGCTGGCGCATATGATATCGTCTATCCGGCCAAAATGGAAAGTTCTTGGAATGTTTGAAAGTGTTGTCGAGACCAATGAATGGCTGGCTGAAAATAAACATCCTGATTTGATGTTTTTGGATATTAGATTGTCAGATGGTTTTTCGTTTGAAATTCTCAAGCCTGAAAATAAGGTTGACAGCTTTGTGATTTTCACGACAGCTTACGATGAGTATGCTTTGCAAGCGTTCAAGGTGAATAGTATCGACTATCTGCTTAAACCGTTTGGAAAGGAAGAGTTGGAGTCAGCCTGTACGAAATTTGGAAACCTTTTTGCTCAGCATAAAAAGCAAGTATTGGATGTTGACTTGGAACAATTAGGACAATTGATATTGCAGGAAAAGAAAACTTTTCGCAAGAGGTTTTTGATTCATCAAAAGGAGGATTTTTATACCTTGGAAAGCAAGGATATCGCTTATTTTTATTTGGGAAAAGCGGGAGTTACTTTGGCGGTGGACCGATCTGCAAAAACGCATATAATTGACATGAGTTTGGATCGCCTCGCGGAGCAATTTGACCCTATGGAATTTTTCAGATTGAATAGACGATGTTTGGCGCATATCGAGAGCATTAAAAAATTGACTCCTCAGTTTAGTGGAAAAATGGCTGTTTATGTAACTCCGGAATACGCGGAGCCTTTTTTAGTCAGCAAGGATAAGGTGAGCCTTTTGAAGAAGTGGCTTAATAGATAAATGTTGTTGTCTTAATTTTTATGATATTATTTTGAGAATTAAATTAATTGGACAAGAAAGTTGGCTTCATGCATCCTTATAGATTATGCCATTCAAAACTATTTCTTATCTGAGAGGTACTATTTCTAGCGAGAGAGAATAAGTAGGGTAAATTGGTAAGTGATGAGAGAGTTTCTTTCCGATAAGAGAAAAAAGTCCAAGGATCAGTCAGTTTCAAGTTCAAATACTGTGAGCCAAAGGGCTTCGATGGATTTGAATGATAATAGGCCTGAATATGCCCAAGGCCTGCAAATGAAGAAATTCGCAGATCGATTTGCATCTCCTCCCGTAACGCTTCAAGCAAAGTCTCAAAATGCTGAGGCTCCTATCCAAATGGCGGGAACTAAACCCAATACTTTTTCAGAAGATAGAAAGTATGTGATCAAGCTATCTTCCGATAGGGAAGAGTTCGTCTATAAGCATAAAAGTGGTTTGGCTTTGGATGCTGTATTGCCCGGGAATCACGAAGTAATGGATCATACTGTCAATAGAGAAGGCTTGGTGGATACAGTGACCGTTTACGAAGGCAATGCTCCTAAAGTCATTAAATTGAAGAATCCTATTCCCCAGCCGACAAAGACAAAAAGATTGTTGGTGCTTGATGTCGTGGGACATCATGAGTCTGGTGCAGGAAGAACAAGGGGAGTACCTTTTAATAGAGGAAAGAAAAAACAGCGCAAGGATAAGATTTTTATGGATGTCAAGTTGGGACATTATACCAAAAGCGGAGCCCAATTCAAACTAGAAGGCGCAAGTGTTCCTCTTCGGGTTTTGAAGTTTTTCGAGCATAACATAAAGGATCTAAAACGAAAAAGCAGATCGAGAGGCTTTGACATAGACGCGGGCAACTTATCCGAATTTGAAGAAGCAAAATCACATGGAGGTCGCAGAAAGTTGATAGCTGAAGCTATTGACGTAATTCTGGCCAAATTGAAAAATATAATAGCGCACATGTCTCAAGCAAATGTGACTTTTGTTGGAAGTAGCTTGCTTTTGGTGCTTAATGTGAAAAATCCTCAAGATTCAGATGTTAGGTTGATTGACCCTGACCACCCCGTATTGATGGAGGGAGTGGGAGAAGAAGTGTTGAAAGAAAAACCCGAAGATGTATTGGCTGAAAATAATTTTGGAAGCTTGAAAAGACCACGCACTTGGGATAAACATCAAGATAAATGGTCTCGCTCATTCTTGAGCGGTTTCATGAATTTTTACGAATGGCTAAGCCAAGAAAGTTTAAAATTGAAGGGAGATGATCCTTTTGTATTTTATTGATGGATAGTGAATATTGCTAAATTTTAATATAGTATTTTCATTGTAAAATGTGATTATTGTTGTTGTTTTTGTAAGTTGTTTTGTTTGGGGATTTTCATGATGAATATTGAAATATTTTTTTAAAATTAATATTTTCTGGAGTTTTTCAGGAGATAATCAGTGTGTAATGTGTTGAATTTTAGATGTATAGTTGTTTTGGGGTAGTGTGATTAAATTTAGAATATATACATTAATGTTAAATAATTATATTCTTTAATATTATTTGTGTTCTTATTTTTTTATGATTAAATAAATTATAATTTTGATTTATCGAATTTAGCAAAGATTGCAACTCTATCAACATTTACATTTAAACAATACAAACAAGATGAAGAGATTAATTTTTAGCGTTGCCTTAAGCTTAAGCGCAATGTATTCTAAAGCTCAAAGTTTTGATCACCAATGGACCAAATCTTATGACCAATCAGGCATATCGATGTTTTCAATACCTGCGGTGGACGAGCAAGGAAATGTATACAAGGCAGGGAATTTTTCAAATACGATTGACCTTGATGACACTGAAAATATACTTGAAGTGACTTCCAAAGGCGATCAAGACATTTTTATAGAAAAAAGAAATGATAATGGAGATTTCGTTTGGGCGACATCCATAGGAGGTAGTGGTAATGATAATGTTGAGTCAATAGCTATAGATGATCAAGGAAATATTTATGTGACTGGAAAATTTACAGGAACAGTAGATTTTGATGCTTCAGATGAGGTTTTTGAATTGACAAGTCAAGATGGCGGAGGAAGCTTTGTTATGAAGATGGATGCCCAAGGAGGACTTGTATGGGTAAAGGCTTTTGGGTACAATGAAAGTAATTATCAAATGAATTTGCTTGTTAATGATAATCAAGAGATATATTATGGAGGAAGTTTTTCAGACAAAATTGATTTTTCTTTTGATGAGACTCCAAATATTTTAGGAGCAGAAGATGATTGTGCTCATTTCTTTTTGATGAAGATTAATTCTCAAGGAGAACAGGTCTGGATTGAAGCCTTTGGTAGTGCTGGTTGTGATAATTTTGGTAATATGACATTCGATAATGAGGGGAATGTGTTATTCTCTGGGTCAGTGATGGGAGAAATAGTTGGAGATAATGAAACGTCATCGAATTTTATTTTATACAAATTTGATTCTCAAGGAGAGGTAGTTTGGCAACAGGAAAAATTAGGGACTGGAGATGATACATATTTTGCAAGTACTGTAGACGAAGAAGGAAATATTTATTCTACGGGATGGTTTTATGGTACTGTGGATTTTAATTCTTCGGATGAAGTTAATAATCTTACGATGAAAGGTTTTTATGATGTTTTTGTAATGAAACAGACTTCAGAAGGGGAGTTTGTATGGGCTAATTCGATAGTTGCTGAACAGCCAACATCAATCAATGTGGATCTTGAAGGCAATGTTATAGTGACAGGGCTTTTTAGCGAAGACACGGATTTAGATCCTTCAGAGGAAGGCGAATTTATCATAGAAGCTCAGGGTGAATGGGATATTTATTTTCAGAAACTGGATAATGATGGCAATTTCTTAGAGGGTTATCATATTGGAAATGAAGGGGATGATGGGGCAATATCATTTATAGATGCAAAAGGAGACCTGTACACTTACGGTTATTATTCAGGTGCTGTTGATTTTGATTTTTCAGAAGAAGGCGAACATACTTTGATTGCTAATGATGGAGGTAGCTGGTTTTTGCAGAAAATAAGCACCGCTTGCGAGCCCACTTACTCAACGGATGTGCAAGAATCAGAAGGACCATTTACATGGATTGATGGCAATATTTACACAGAAGATAATAATACGGCTACTTATATAAAGAAAGTGGAAGGTCAGTGTGATGAGATTATTACCTTGAATCTTACAGTGACAAAAGCTCTTGGCATAGATGAAGATTTGATGTCTAAAGGAGTTGTTCTTTTTCCAAATCCGGTTGAAAATATCCTTACGATTAATAATTCTAGCAACTCTCAAATGTCTATTCAGTTGATGAGTCCATTAGGAAATCCAATTAATACGATTAGCGGCTCAGCAAATACACAAATTGATATGAGCAATTTGATTTCAGGAGTTTATTTATTGAAAATAGAAATAGATCATCAAGCGTATTATAAGAAAGTGATTAAGAAATAATCAACTTGAATTAAGCAATTAACGCGGTTTGTTTTTCAATAAGATCATTGAAAGGCAAACCGTATTTTTTTGAATACATAAATAAGGAGTGTAAACGTTTTATTGGATTAAATGCTACTATTTTATATTTTAATTTTACAAATTAAAATGCGACTATTACACTAATATGCCACATCAACAAAAGCATCGTGGAGCTAATCCAAAAGACTATAAAATATTCACACCTAAAATATTCCTTAAGCTAAGACAGGCTCTTGTAGACTTGAGTTATCTTGTTGGAAAAGGTTACAGCAGCAAGGCGTCAATTAAGCTGATCGGTGATCGATTTCGTTTTTCAGAGCGCCAAAGGCAGGCATTGTCTCATTCGGCATGCGGAGAAGTCCAGCTTTTAGATCGTCATCAAAAGCATGTTTCTTCTGAACAATTGAAAGGCCAGACTTTAGCAATAGATGGCTACAACCAGTTGATTACATTGGAAGCCGCTCTTTCCAAAGCCCCGATTTTCATAGGTTTTGATGGTTGTTATAGAGATATAGCAAACGTGCATAGCACATATCGTAAAGTAGAGGAGACTGTGTTGGCTTTGGAAATTTTCGCAAGAGAATTGGAAAAGTTGGAGCCTAAGAGAGTGTTATGGGTGTTTGATCAGCCAGTTTCAAATAGCGGAAGACTGCGAAAGTTCATACAAGAGTTAGCCGCTGAAAAAGGATGGCAATGGGAAGTAATCTTGGAAATGAATCCTGATAAATATTTGGTAGATCATGAAGAAATGATTTCGATATCTTCAGATAGTTGGGTGCTTGATGGGGCTAAGCGTTGGCATAACTTGAACGCTTCCATAATAAAAGATCATGTGAAAACCCCTTGGTTGATTGATTTTAGAAAAGAAAGCTTAGTTAGTGTGGAAGAACAAAAAGATTAATTGAAATGGGAGAAATTAAATATGTGAAAGGCGACGATCTCCTCAAGCCAAAGGAGTTAAAATCATTGCTCATATTTGCAATAATTTAGGAGGCTGGGGAAAAGGTTTTGTCTTGGCGATTTCCAAACGATGGAAAGAGCCGGAAGCAGCGTATCGATCATGGCATAGAAACAGAGCAAAAAATGATTTTGCCTTGGGAAATATACAAATAGTGCAAGCCGAGCAATACATTTACATAGCTAATATGCTAGGACAGCAAGGTATGAGAACGGGCTCGAATGGAGTGCCCATTCGTTTTGAAGCTGTGAGGGAATGCTTGGAAAAGTTAGTTTTAGAAGCAGAAAGATTGAATGCCAGTGTTCACATGCCTCGTATAGGCTGTGGTTTGGCCGGAGGAAAATGGGATAGAGTTGAGCCAATTATCAAAGAGACTTTGATAGACAAAGGTATCCAGGTGACGATTTATGATTTCTAATTTTTATTCAAAGCAAATAGATTCTTCCAGCACGCATAATGCAGATTAATGGCGCTGGAAGAGTTTTTATTAGTTTTTAAAAACGGAATAATCCGTATAGCCTTTAGCATTGCCTCCGAAGATTCTTGATTTGTCGCTTTTGTTTAAGTCAATGTCATGTTCACAATGTCATGTTTAAGCCGTTAAAGCTGGTTGGGAGAGCGATAAATGGCTTTTCTAATTCTAGCCTTTCTTATATTTATAGGGATGTTTTACTTTTGCTATCACCTGATTTCAAATGGCTTCTGGATAACATACAATTCCAATTTCAATACCTCAATTGTATTAATATTTTTCACAGATTTATTTATTGAACATTTTGTGTCAAATCATATTAGATTAGCATATAAAATATACACTTCACAATTATGCTTTAATCGGGGTATATCTCGTTCGTTATCGTCAGTCACTATAGTTTAGTATCTGCTGTCAAGAGTGTTGTTCTTTCTTAAGGAGAGTTATGCGAACAAGGTCTTTTTATTCAAGATATGTAATCTTATAATTATATACTCTATAAGGGTGTTTTATTGAATAATATTAGTTTATTATATTATTTAAATTATTTGTAATTAAATTTTTTCACAAAAATGATTACATATTTATAAAAAAAACATACTAATAATTATAACTAAGTATTAATAATATGAGACGAACACTTATCTATTTATCCATTATTTTTCTTTTTACTTCTTGTTTTCAAGAAGATGATTTTCCAAGCCCTACTCAAGAAGGAGCGAATACTTTTGGCTGCTATATTAATGGTGAGCAATTTAAAACTAAAGGTAATGTAACTGTTAGAGCTGCTAGTGCTTATCTAACCAACACTGGCAACTTAAAATATATATCTATTGGAGGGGATAGAGCTCATGATGAAACACCCCAATCCGTAAACTTATCAGTGTATTATGATAATCTGATGGCAGGAGAAAGAGAATTTGACTTAAAGAGATCATACAACGGAGATGTAACAGAAGATGGAAGCATAGTATATTATAAGTTAGACAGTGCATGGGCTAGTTATAAAATAGCGGGTACTTATGAATTTTATTCAAATACAGATTATACTGGAAAATTACATATTTCTAGGTTCGATCCTGATAATATGATTATTTCCGGAATTTTTTATTTTGATGCTATAAATTCTGAGGGAGAAGTAGTTAAAATTACGGACGGTCGTTTTGATTTTACATACTCTTCATTGATTGATTAACATTAATATTGAAGTTCCTTTTCCAACATTTTCTGATAGGTTGGATAATCGGTAAATCCTTCCGCTCCGCCTCCGTAAAAAGTAGAATGGCTATCGGATCTTAATTGAGTCAATGGAAGATTATTTTCAAGACGATATACCAAATCAGGATTGGTTATGAAATCTTGGCCAAAGGCTACAACGTCCGCATATCTCTTTTCAATGATTGTCTCAGCTGTGTTTTTGACATATTTTCCACAAACCATGATGGGATTGGAGTAAACATTTCTGATATCTTTTCTGAATTCTTCAGGCACTTTTTTATAATCTGAAATATTTTCAGAGAAATGTATATACGCTAGTCCAAGAGGCTGAAGTTGTTGTAGAACTTTTAATGTAAGTTCGGGCATTTCGGGATCATGCTCGTTGCCCATGCCTTCGGATACAAAAGGAGAAAGGCGAATAGCAACTTTATCAGCACCTATGGATTTGGATATTGATTTTACAACTTCCAAAAGGAGCCGCATTCGGTTTTCTTGACTTCCGCCGTAGGCATCTGTTCTTTGATTAGAGGTCGTTCTTAGAAATTGGTCAATCAAATAGCCGTGAGCTCCATGAATTTCCACGCCGTCAAATCCTGCTTCCATCGCATTTTTAGCAGCAACAGTAAAGTCATGAATAACAGTGTCAATATCATTCTGGTTCATGGCACGCGGCATTTCTGTTTCAATCATTCCATATCCGCCTTCCTGCAAAGGGCCAAATACTTTATCGGAGACTTTGATTGCGGAAGGAGCCCAAGGTTTTTCTCCGGTGATCGAAGAATGCGAACGCCTGCCAACATGCCATAGTTGCACGAAAATTTTTCCATTTTTTTGATGAACAGCTTTTGTTGAAAGCTTCCATCCTTCGATTTGCTCTTCAGTATAAATTCCCGGAGTCATGGAGTAGCCTCTGGCGCTGTTTGATATTGGAGCTCCTTCTGTGATGATTAAGCCAGCTCCTGCTCTTTGGCTATAATACTCAGCCATTAAAGGTGTAGGAATATCGCCTTCAGTGGTTCTTGAGCGTGTCATAGGAGCCATTGCAATACGATTATTGACTTTTATGCTTCCTAATGAAATGGGTTGGAATAGAGTGTTATTTTGAGATTCCATTTGATTTGGGTCTAGTTTGTTTTCTTTTGATGATACAAAACTAGCGCTACTAGATCTATTATAAAAATAGCATGATTTATACTTATCTATTAGAATTATGATGAATGGTTTTGAGAAGAATCTTTATTTTTGTTGTTGAAGTTAATAGAATGTAAACGCAATCATTATGGTGAACCTAGAGTGGTATAGAACATTCAAAGCAGTCTATGAGCAAGGAACATTGACAGCCGCGGCTCAGGCCTTGTTTATTTCTCAGCCCGGTGTGAGTCTGCATTTAAGCTCGTTGGAGGCTTATGTTGGCGGTAAGCTTTTTGACAGGGTTTCGAAGAAAATGGTTCCTACGGAAAAAGGGAAATTGCTTTACAATGCACTTTTAACACCATTGGTTGAGCTTGAGCAAGTCGAGGAGTGCTTTAAGCGAACAACAGAAAGTGATATGCCTACGGTCACTATTGGCATGTGTTTCGAGACTTTTCAGCATAGTTTGGAAAAGCACCTGCATTCATTTGATTTCAATTTAGTCAGTAGGTTTTCTGACTACAATACTTTGCTGAGAGAACTGGAGAATGGCATTGTCGATATCATAACGACACCTCAAAAGGCTGAGTCGAAAGGCATCGTTCAGGAAGTTTTTTCCCAAGAAAAGATTGTTTTGATTGGGAGCAATGATATTGATGGAATGGAATTTTCCAACGTGGAAAAAATGAAAGATGAAGAATTGTTGATTGAATGGCTGTTGAAGTATAAATGGTATGGAGCTTCTAGCGACAATGAGCATTTTACCCGATTTTGGAGAGCTAATTTTAAAAGGAACCCGAATTTTAGGCAGAATTTCATAGTACCCAATTTCAATTCTATCATTCGTAGTTTGGGCTATGGGTCTGGATTGGCGATCGTTCCTGATTTTTTATGCAGATCTTCTGTTGAAAAAGGAAAAATACAAATCCTGTGGGAAGGTTGGAAGACTGTCGTCAATCCATTGTATTTTGGCTATCGGAAGAAAACCATTTATCGAGATCAAATTCAGCAAATTATGCAAGTGTTGAAGTCGGATCTTTAGGAAGGTAGAATTCTACTATTGTGATTAGGCTCAAGAAGCTGTTATATTTTGGTTTCAAAGATTTATTTTTTAGATGAAACTTGGCTTATTAAAAATAGGTATTGGTTGGACTATTAATATTTTCTCTTAAAGAAGTATCTTAAAATGAGTGAGGCGAAAATTGAATTTATCAAGATTCGCTCACACTTTGAAAGTTAAAAAGGAAGGAGGGTTTTATTCTTTTTCAGATTCCTATTTTTTTGGAAGCTCGTTATAATCATTGCATTCATTACCAAGGTGTGCCTGTAAGGCTAAATGGGATTTTGTTTTTTAGGTAATACGCGCCGATTATATTGGACGGTGTGAGACTAAATGGATGCGCTTCCTCAGAATATTTAGAATCAAAAGAAATATTGCCATCTCCATATTCGACAGTGAGAAGTCTTGGGTATTGTTCTGAAATTTCGAAAATGCTTCTCATTTCACCTGTTTTACCCATTTCAATGATATTATCATTTCGGATATTCAACATTGAGATTAAAGAAAGCTCTTTCATAAGATTTTTTTGATTTTCGCTGACCATGTAGTTCTCAGTATTGACTGTTAAATCCATTCTTCTTTGATCTGGTCCTATCCCATAACCTGTGTAGATAGGAGATGATCGAAATAATTCTATTTCTCCCATGGATTTAGGGAGTCCAAGTTTGAAAATCCCAGCCCACATGGACTCTTCACTTGTTACAGGCATATAGATGCAATGCCACACCTTGCGGCCTTCGTATTCAGCTAATAGAAATAAAGAATTTTCCTTATATGGCTCCGCTCCATAATCAAGTTTATAAAAATCAGTGATGAATACATATACTAAAAGTTGTTCCGGCATATCGAGAATATCAGGCAATAAGCTTCGATAAACTTCCTTTTCTTGGGTTTCATAGTACATGGATATGCCATCATTTTCTAGATATCTATATGTATTGTAATTTGAGGAAGAGTCGGTTAAAGCAATATCTGAAGGTTGAGGATTTGTTTCTTGTGAAGAATTAGTCGTTGATATTAGTGGTGTCTCTGAAATATCACTTGTTTCGCATGAAAAAAGCATGACATTTAAAGGAACTAAAATGGTAAGTGCAGTTTTTAATATTTTATTTTTCATAATAGAATTTTGTTTGTTAGGTATTTTATTGTTGAATGAAATTATCTTGATGAGCTTCCTAATCTGAAAGGTATTGTGTTATGCAGATAATATGTTCCTAATATTTTGCTTGGAATGAGTTTTAAGGGATGGGAATGATCTTTTACTTTATTATTTAGCGACATATTGATTGTTCCCTCTCCAAATATTACTTTAAGTCGAGAAGGAAATTTGTCGGAAATTTCGAAGACACTTTTAGATCGACTTTGATTCATTTGTATAATGTCGCCATTGAGAATATTTATTTTTGGTATAAGTGTTAATTCTTCTATTCTACTTTTATTTTCCTTTTTTAAATCAAAGTTATCAGTACTCATTTTAAGGGTAACCGTACAGTTATCTTCATCCAAAGCAATTCCTTCATAGATGGGAGGTTGAATATTAAATTTGATATCCCCGATAGTCTTTGGAAGTCCCAATTTCCATTTTCCTGCAATCATTGATTCTTTGCTTGTTACCGGCATGTATACGCAATGCCAAATTTTTTCACCTCTATAGATTCCTAAGAGAAATATTGCAAACTCTTTATAGGGTTGGGTTTGAGAATCCATTTTATAGAAGTCATTGATAAAAGCATGCACCAATAACTGATTAGGCATTTCAAATTCTTCAGGAAGCAATTCTCTATAGATTTCTTTTTCTTTGGTTTCGTAATAGGTGAAAATTCCATAGTTCTCATGGTAAGTGAATTTTCGTTCCTGATTGTTTTGACTATGCCCTCTTGAAATGCTTAAGAAAAAGCTTAGTACAAATATGATTTTTATGAGTTTCATTGATTCAATATTTTCCTTATTTGAAGATTATAGTTTGAAATTACAGAACTTTATGTGACTAGTAAAAGGATTGTTAACAAACAGCTTGATTTCATAAATGAAAGACAATTTTAGCATGCTTTTATTAATGAGTTTGATTTTGTTTGCTGATTTTCAGTGGTGTATGGATTGTTTGTGTTTTTTGATAGTTTGCTTTTAAGCAAATATAATATTATAATTTGTTGTGGTTTATTTTTCTTGTTTAGGATCTGATACTGATGATTTATGATTTGGAGGCGTTTGTGAAAAAATATTGGAAATGGTCACGTAGATTGAAATATTTAAGATTGAAATAAATATTATATAGTTTGAATGAAGGTATTTTTGCACTTTGTATTTTGGATTGTCATTATATCGCTGCGGTTCTTTTCTTTGGTTGAACGAGGTGGTTTTGGAAAAGTATTTGTAGTCGTCGCTGTTTTTTATATTCAGTACATAACAATTTTCTACGCGACCATATTTGTTCAGCATTACTTTCTTAAAAGTGGTTTTTTGCAGAAGGTGAAGTATTTCATTGCCTTGCTTACTGTATTATTAGTTGGAGTGCTTTGCTTGAAATTTACGGTGATTTCATTAATGAAAATCGGAATAATGAAACTGCCTGTTTATGTCCCTTCATTGGTTTTTTTTAGAGTTGTTTTTTTTATGCTTTTCGCTTTGCTATTTGATTATGTGAACGAAAAAAGCAAGGCAAAAGAAGCGGAAAAAAATGCTAAAATTGAGAAGCAAGAAACGGAGTTGATGTTTTTGAAGAATCAGATGAATCCGCACTTTTTTTTCAACACGCTGAATAATTTATATGGTTTAGTGTATCGAAAGGATGATAATGCTCCCGAAGTTCTTTTGATGTTGTCAGAGTCAATGAGATATATTATTTATAAAACTCAGAACGAATGGGTGCCTTTGAAAGGCGAGATCGAGTTTATGAAAAATTACTTTGAATTGGAAAAACTAAGATTGAAAAACTCTAATAATACCAAGTTTATTTTAAATAATGAGTCAGAGTATTCTCATATGGAAATCGCCCCATTGTTATTGTTGCCGATGCTTGAGAACTGTTTTAAGCATTCTGATATTGATAGCAATAAAGACTCTTTTATCAATATTCATTTAATGGTAGATAATGGGGTTTTATATGCGGAATTTATCAATACTTTTGACAAGCAAAGAAAAGTTTCAAAGCCGGGAATAGGACTTGACAATTTAAGGAAAAGACTTGCCATACAGTGCAAGGATAATTATAATGTCAAAACAGTTGTGGAAGGTAATATTTACAAAGTAGTTATTGAGATTCGATTAAAGATTGTATGAAGAAAATAAAATGTATTATCATAGATGACGAACCGATAGCAGTTAGTTATTTAGCTGATTATGTTTCGAAAATATCAGAGTTAGAATTAGTCGGGACTTTTCATAGGGCAAGGGAAGCTTATGACTTGATTGTGGCGGGGGAGGTGGATCTGCTTTTTTTGGATATACAAATGCCTGAAGTTTCAGGCTTGGATTTTTTAAGAACATTGCCTAGTTCGCCACAAGTGATATTAACAACAGCATATTCCGAGTATGCTCTGGAGAGTTATGAGTTGGAAGTCGCGGATTATTTGTTAAAGCCTATTGGTTTTAAAAGGTTCGCGGATGCTGTCGGCAAGGTAAGAAATAGATTGAATGCTCAAATTAAAGATGCATCCAATTTTTCAAAGTATATATTCTTGAAGTCAGGTTATAAATCAATAAAAGTGGATGTGTGCAACATTACTTTTGTTGAAAGCTTTGGGGTATATGTTACTTTTAATCATAAAGATGGTAGAAGCTTTGTGAAAAATGAAAGACTAAAGAATGTTGAGGAGCATTTGGTGAGTTCTGGTTTTTTAAGAGTTCATAAATCTTATTTGATTAATTTAGATTTGATTGAAGCGGTTTATGGCAACACAATTGAGATTGGAGGGAAAGAAATTCCTATAGGCAGGAGTTATAAGTCTACAATTAAGGAACTTATTGATAGTGACTAGAGATTCACATAACTTTTGCATTTAGCCAGAAGCTATCATTTTATGTTTTGCTTATTCGTTCATTAGCACCTCTTCTTTTTCAGGTTTTGTCTTTCGGTTAATTATCAATTCGAAGCACAGAACGCCAGCCCAGATGATTAAACTAATTATGCCGCCATAAAAGAAGGAATTAGCACCGAGTTTGCCCAATATGCCTGCGATAGGATAGGCTATTGCCCACCAGAGATGAGACCATGCGAAGTGAGCGCCATAAACTTTCGCTTGTTCGGCTTCAGGCACTTGTTTGGCGATCAATGTTTGCATAGGGATATTAATCAGTCCCTGAGCCATTCCCACGAGAAGCCAAAGCAATATTACTATCGTATAAGTAGCATTCAATGTTGGTAACAGTGCCAAACCAATCAACAATCCACCGGATTTCGCTAAAGTAAGAAGTTGGCTGTCTTTTTTGAACATTCCGCTCATAAATGCTGTAATTCCGGTTCCGAGGCCAAAGAACATCATTACTTTTCCATATGATACTTCGTCAAGCTGCAAGTGGCCTTGAATGAAACCGACGCTATTCACGAGGATTTGAGCGCCAACAATGGAAGCTGCTAATTGCATCAACAGGTTTGTTCTTAATTGCGGTAAAAGGAACAGAGGAGAACTGCCGCTTTTAATTTCATTCCACAGTGTGTTTTTAGTTGAGCTTTTAGGTATGCCTTTCGAAGTTGAAGGTTCAAGCTCTTGCTTTGAAAAAGTCAAGATGATGATCCCCGCGATAAGAAATGTCGCCATGTCAGTGTAGAAAATTTCTTCTATTCCTGCGAAAGCAGCGATTCCACCAGCTATCCCCGGACCAAGTACGCCAAGTATTTGAAAAACTGTAGAGGATAAAGAAATGGCTTTGGAATATTGCTCCTTGTCTTTAACAAGCACGGGAATACAAGCTTTGTAAGTTGGCGTGAATATGGCATTGAAGCAGTTTAATGCCGCTACAAGTCCGTATATTTGCCATTCTGCTGTTACCAAAGGCATCATTCCTATGATAGCCATTCGGGAAAAGTGAGCGGTGACAAGAATCTTTTTTCGACTGAAATATTCCGAAAGCATTCCGCTGAAGGATGAAAGCAATACATATATAGTCACTCTTAAGGTCAATGCTGTCGCCAAGACTACCGCTGATCGCTCTCCCGCCAATTCAAATGCAAGCAATGCCAAGCCTACCCACGTCAAGGCGTCGCCAAAGAGGCTTATAGATTGAGCTAAAAAGAATTGGGTGAATCTCTTGTTTTTCAAGCTGTCCAAGGGCAGGTCTGACCATTTCATAGCGAGTGATTTTAAAAATTACAATAATTCATATTTGCTTCTCTATTCTTCACAAATTCTTATCAAGAATGAAGGCTTTATAAATGTACTAATCTTGTTTCTCTTTATGCTTTCTTTGGTATTAACTTATTGCAAAGATGTTTTTTTGAAGGGGGGGGAATTGTTTGGACGGCTTATAACTCAAGAGTGTTGATTAAAATAGATTTTTAGCTTGAGAGGTTAATTAAAGAATCTTTTAAATCCCTTCATAAAACTTTGCTAAGTAACAGAGTGTATTGGGATGCCAATTTCGAAAAATATATTTCTTTTAAACATTCCTGAAATGATGAATTCGAATTCGGTATATAATATTTTCAAATAAATGTTTGTTATAATTGACTGTAAATGAGTTTATTGTGGTTTTTTTAAGGTTTTGATAAATATTTTTTCAAAATTTTAAAAAAAGGGTAGTAGGTTTTGGATGGATACCCTCTTATAGGTGAAAGGACACAAAGACGTAATTTCAAAAATAAAAAATAATAAAAAGTAAGGTTGCAAAAGTTGTTATGCAAGGTGAGCTAGAAAATAGGGATAAAAAGTTGGGAAGGCATGTAGAAGAGGCCCTAAGAGGAGGAGGTATGGACTTGTTGGAACAACATGAAATGTGGAGGGAGATTGATAGAGCAACAGAAAACAAGAAGCGATTTTCGTTAAGGACTATGTATCAATTGGCAGCATCGGTAGCTTTTGTTATGCTTGGAAGTTGGCTGATTTGGTACCAACTGGATAAGACGCAAGAAGTACAGACGTATATTGTCAAAGAAAATATACCGGGTACGCGTACAGTATTCGATTTGCCTGATGGCAGTACTGTGAAACTTATTGGTAAGTCCGCGATAAAGTATCGGGAAGGTTTTTCTGAGGAGCTGAGGAGAGTAGAGTTGTTGTATGGAACTGGATATTTTGATGTTGCAAAGGATAAGAATAGACCTTTTATTGCTTATAGTGATGAAGTGGATGTAAAAGTGTTGGGGACTAAATTTATATTGGCAAATAGAGATAAGCATACTAATACGAAGGTGTTGTTAGAGTCAGGCGAAGTGTTGGTGAAGAATAAAATCACTGAGGGTTTTAAGATGTTGAAACCAGGGCAGTATTTTGAGATATATAAAAATCAAATTGACAAAGTAGGTAATCTTAAAGAAGAAGAACTGAGCTGGACACGTGATGTTTTGGTGCTTGAAAATGCTGATGCTAAGACGCTTGTCAAGCAAATAGAAGATTGGTATGGAGTGAGAGTGACAACAGTAGGTATGCCTAAAAAGAAAATAGTCATGTCAGGAAGTTTGAAATCATTGACATTGCGGGAAACTCTTGATGGTTTGGGCTTTAAATACGATATCAAAGATAATGGAGATGTAACACTAGTATGGGAATAATTTTTTAACGACTAATGTTCAGCATTATAGGGTGAGGTGATTTGAAATTTATGCAATAAAAATAATATTTCTAGATGTCGATTTTATGAGATTTTTTATTCTAAAAGATTGTTCAACTAGTTTTAAATAGTCAATTTTTTAATATGAAATGAATTTTATCGAAGAGGATTAATGACTGGTAGAGTAGAGGAGAGATAAGGATTCTATTATTTGGAGAGCATTTCGATTTTAAATCGAGAGAGTGCTGATTTTTTTGAATTTTTTAATTGAGGTTGTTGCTTGGGTGATGACTGAGTGATAATCAATGTTTTATTTTTAAATATAGTAGTGTAAACTTATGCGATTTTTTACAAAAGACAAACTCTTTGCAGGACGTCTGATGGTGACGCTTTGTGTGCTCCTCTGCCTAGGTGTAGGAAAGTCCTTTGCAAAAACAAGCTCAGGTAATTTTATGATTAAGAATGACTTGAGCGGAATGCCACTTCAGGACGTGTTGCATTGGATGCAAGAAGAAGGAAATGTGACATTTGTCTATGACGTGAATCAGGTGGACTTGAACTTGGATTTGGAGCTGAATACTGTGGGAAAGACAGTTGGTGAGGTGATTACTCATATCAAGTCATCGACGGATCTGGACTTTGTGCAGAAAGGAGAGACATATTTTATCAAAAAGAAAGAGGAAAATATCAAAATCGATATTGATCCAGCTGGAGAAAAGGAGGTTAAAGGTACAGTGAAAAGTGCCGGAGAAGAATTAATTGGTGTAAATGTGTTGATCAAGGGTAAGAACGAAGGGACGATCACTGATGTCAATGGAGAGTTTAGTTTGAACGTTAGTCCTGATGATGTTTTGGTTTTTAGTTTTATGGGCTATTCTTCTGTGGAAATTCCTGTAGGTAATCAGAGTTTTATCGACGTGGTGATGAAAGAGGATTTTCATCAATTGGATGAAATTGTTGTAACAGGGGTTGCGGCCGCGGTGCCAAAGTCAAAACTAAGTATCACGGTAGAGGCATTGGACCAACAGGTTCTTCAAAATGTTCCTGGTACGGATGTGAGCTCGTCTTTGCAAGGAAAAATAGCAGGTGTGCGTATTAGTGGAGGTACTGGAGCTCCTGGGTCGAATGCTAGTATTCAGCTTAGAGGCGCCACATCATTGTCAGGTTCCTCTGATCCACTGATTATTATTGACGGAGTAATGACAGAAGGCAATTTGTCAGATATTAATATGGAAGATATTGACCGTATGGAAGTGGTAAAAGGTGCTGCTGCTTCTTCTCTTTATGGTTCGCGTGCGGCAAATGGTGTCATCAACATCACGACAAAAAGAGGAGCATTGCAACCCGGCAAGACTTCGATCAGCTATAGAACAGAAGTTGGAGCAAATGTAATCAATTACATTCCAGAGAAAAACAGTGCTACAAATAACCGTGTAGAAAATGGAGAAGTGCTTTGGGGTACGTCGACTCCGGATTCGTATTATGACAATCCGTATCCTAAGAATGATCATGATCCATTTAAACAATTTTTTAGACCAGGTAATTTTCAAACGCATTATTTGTCTGGTTCGGGAAGCAGTAAGGACGGCAATACATCATTCTTCAGTTCTATGCAGTACATGAATGAAGAAGGGGTTATTCGTGAGACTGACGGTAGGCAGCGTTTGAATATGAGGTTGAATGTTGATCATAAAATCAACGAGCGATTGAAGTTTTCCGCATCGAATTTATACGTGGATAACCAAACAGACAACAGGGCTGGTCAAGGAACAATGGACGGTTTCTTATATGCCGATCCAAATGTTGATTTTTATGCGTTAAATGATGATGGAAGTCCATATAAGGTAAACCCAAATAATTTATCGAGAACAATCAACCCTTTGTATGAACTAGCTAACACGATCAATGAAACAAGGTCTAACCGTTTCTTAGGTAATTATCGTTTGAATTATGAGGCTACGAATTTCTTGGATTTATCGGCTGCTTATGGAATCGACCGTAGAAATTCGAGATCATTTAACATGAGACCAAAAGGGATGTTGAGAGTGGAAGGCGCTCCTGAAATGGGTAGTATAGGAGAAAGCACTTCGGTAGGTTTAGCGCAGACTTTACAGTTGGATATGGCCTTGCATAAGAAGTTTGGCGACTTTGGGACCAGATTGAAGTTTCAGTACTTGTATGAAGCCAACAAAAATCAATCTCATGGAGGTGGAGGTACTAACTTGGCTACTACAGGGCTTGGAAGACCGAACTTAGGAATGGCTTCAGAGAATCTATATGCATGGAGTAACACGAGTACTGTTGTGGCTAATAATTTTTCGGGAGCTTTATTTTTAGATTATAAAGATAAAGTGATCGTAGACATGTTGTTAAGACGAGATGGTGTTTCTCTTTTTGGATCGGAAGAACGTTGGCAAAATTTCTATAGATTTTCTGGTGCATATAGATTGAATGAGGACTTGAAGCTTCCTAGAGTGCAAGAGATGAAGTTGAGAGCTTCATATGGTGTGGCTGGTTTGAGGCCCCCGTTTGAAGCCCAGTATGAGGTGATCGGTGTTGATAATGGACAAATCACCACACCGCAAACTATGGGTAATGTTAATTTGAAGCCCTCATTTGCAAAAGAATTAGAGGTAGGGTTTGATGTGGCATTCTTGGATAGATTTATGATTAATGCAAATTATGCTAGGTCAGTGAATACAGATCAGATATTGAAAGTGCCTGTTTCAGCTGCTTCAGGCTTTGCTTATCAGTGGGATAATATTGGTACTTTGGAGTCAAATGTGTTTGAGATTACCTTGCATGCTAAAGTGATGGAGAAGAAGAATTTTAGATGGGATGCTAATGTGACTTTTGATCGCATCAGACAAAAAGTACAAGAACTGAATCGTAGCGGATTCTCCGTAGTATCAGGAGGGATTTTTAGAATAGAAGAAGGAGAAACGCTTGGAGCAATGTATGGCCAAAAGTTTGCGACTAGCCTTAATGAAGTAAGCAATCAAGTAGCAGAAGGAGTAAATGTAGCGGATGTGTTTACTATCAACAATCATGGTTATGTGGTGCGTAGAGATCAAATTGGTACAAGCGAAGAGGTGCCAATGTTTGTATTGAATGACGATGGCAGTAGAAAAGATATGAAAATCGGAGATTCAAATCCTGATTTTAACATGAACTGGGGCAACACTTTCACTTGGAAAGGGCTGTCTGTATATGCATTGTTGGGCTATCAACACGGAGGTGACTTGGTAAATCACTCGAGAAGATATATGATGGTAAATCAAGTAGCAGCGGAGATGGATGCGACCAAAATGGGGCCAGGAGAAGCCAAGGCCGCTAGATATTATAATGAGTTGACGACTTCCACATCCACTAACTCTCACTTTATCGAAGACGCTACATTCTTAAGACTTAGAGAATTGTCAGTAAACTATAGTTTCTCTAAACAACAATTGGATAGAATGGGCTTGGGCTTCTTTCAAGCAGTGAAGGTTGGTTTTATAGGAAGAAACTTGTTCACACTGACTAAGTACTCAGGGTTTGATCCTGAAGGCGGCTATTCAGGCTCTGAGAGCGAGGGACTTAGTCCTAACATTCTTAAGTTTGATACTTCGTCTTATCCTCCTTTCAGTACTTTCTCTGGTAGTTTAAGTATCACTTTCTAAATCTTAAAATTAACTAGTCATGAATAATAAGATAATAATTTTATTAGGTCTTCTTCTTAGTTTTGCAAGTTGTTCTTTGCTATGGGAAGATCTAGATGTGGAAAATGAAAATGCTCCGGACTTGGATGATGTGTATTCTAACCCGGAAGAGTATCCTGCCCTTCTTACAGGCGCATATAGAGTTTGGTGGAACAGCGCGATTGGGCAAAACCCTGCTTTGGCGCTAGGTGTAGGCGCTGAGCAGATTTGCTCCGGATATGGTAGCTGGGGTATGAGAACTTTCAATACAATACCTAGGGTGCCTATCGATAACCGTGAGGGGGATATTGTGATACAACCTGAAGCTGGAGGATGGTATGGATTTTACCCTGTTGTAGGCACAGTAAACAATATCATCAAGAAAATCGAACATGAAGGTGTAGAGGTGATAATCAATGGCGAGGATCGAACAGCGATGGTATTGGCCAACGCTTACTTCCTGCAAGGTACGGCGTATGGTCACTTGGGCTTGTTATATGATCAGGCATTTTTGATTACAGATGTTGACATTCCTGCAGATTTTGAATATGTGTTTACGCCTTACAAAAGCATTATGGAGTTTGCGCTTGAGCGTATTGACAGAGCTATTGAAATTGCAGAGACAAATACCTTTCAGGCGGAGCAGATGATGCCGGGCGTGAATATGAGCAATGAGTATCTAGGCAAAGTAGCTAACTCTACGGCTGCGAGGATGTTGGTTGCAGCGTCAAGAACACCTCAAGAGGATAGTAGCATAGATTGGGCAAGAGTGAAAAGGTATGCTGAAAAAGGCATAGATACTAACTTCTTTGTATATGCTCAAGTAGGCTGGCAAGGGTTGGCTGCGAATATCAGAGATACGACTAATCCATTGCATATTATGGAATGGGATTGGGTAAGGGTAAGCCAAAGAGTGATCAGTTTGATGGCTCCGAATGATCCAATAGGTACTTATCCTCGACCAGAAGGAGTTCATGAATATCCTGAAGCTGAAAACCCTGTTGATCATAGATTATTAACAGATATGACATATGCAGGCCAACATGGAAATTGGAATCCCGCTTCTTTAGGTTTTCATATATTAGGAGAGTATAAATATACAAGGTACCGTGAGAGCTTTTCAGTGCCTGGAGTTGGAAATATTGATTTCTTGCTTAAAGCAGAGAATGATTTGTTACTTGCTGAAGCGGAGATTCGCACTGGAGGAGATCTTCAGAAAGCTGCGAGTTTAATAAACAACACACGTGTTGAAAGAGGGAAAATGTCAGCGATGACCGGAGGCAATAGTTCTTCCGAGTTGTTAGATGCAGTGATGCACGAGCGTTATGTGGAACTTATTGCTACATTTATGCCTTTGACGTATTTTGATCGTAGAAGAACAGGGACTCTGATTGATGGCACAGCTTGGCACTTTCCGATACCTGCTCAAGAGTTGACGATTCACAAATTGCCAATCTATACTTTTGGCGGTAAAGGGAATGAAATGTAATCTTAGTTGGAATTATTATTTTTTAGATATGAAAAAAATACTTTTTATTTTACCTGCAATCATGTTGCTGATATCATGTAATAGAGATTTTGAAAATGAAATCAAAAGCTCAACAAAGCCGGAGCTTCACATCATTGTCAATGATGCTTCTCAAGCGGCTGTGTCAGGCGCGCAAGTGAGTGTGTTTACTAGCGAAGAGGAATGGGAAGGAAAAATAAATCCATTGTATTCAGGTGAGACCAATGAGGAAGGAAAAGTGATATTGACAACAGATCAGTTGAAAGAGCCGGGCAAATTTTATATTTATGCCCAGCGAGACAATAGAAACAATGCAGAGGGAGACTATGAGACAGAATCTATTCTTCTCAATGATGGTCATACATATTTCATAACAGAGATAAAATAATCTAAATAATATAAACTATACTTCGGGGACAATTCGTTCCCGGAGTTTTCATACCTAATTTATTCTAATTTTTTTCTTATGAAGAATTATCTTATCATACTCGCCATGGGAGCTTTCTTATGCTCTTGTGTAAAGGATGATTCAGTTGGAGTGATGTCAAATTTGCATGCTACAAAGGATTCTCCAATATATACGACTTATGCCGCTGCTATTGAAAGGTCTGAATTTCTTCTTGATGAGGCATATGAGCTGACTTTTTATGATGAAGAAAGAGGAGCTGACTTCACTACTGACACTGGAGGAGATATAGGATTCGCTTTTAGGAAGGGAGATCACTGGGTTTATAAAATTACAGACATGTATAGCCAGCCCGTTATAAATTATTCTTATCCGGACATGGTCAAGTTTACCTATACTCCTTTTAAAGATATAGTAGTTACTGTCGAAATGTTAGTCCAAAGTTCCAGAGCTATGATTCTGGATATGGCTATTGAGAATGCATCATCGAAGGATGTTGATCTTCAAGTGTTTCCATTTATTCAAAATAATTATAGAGCATTTAGTAGTATTGTATATGAAGCAGATGCATTTAACTTCATGCACGAAGAATATCCTGATTATTGGACTATAAATAATGAAGTGCCTTACAATGATTCTTTAATGAATGTATTTCGCACATATCCTATGCCGGATGCTTTGGGAAGTTTCAACAGCGTATGGGGTGAGAGTATTCAAATACCTAATGATATTCATCTGAATAAACAACAACAATATCAAGTAACTGGGAGAGCTCTCAAATCGAATGAGGACAAAGAGCGGGTGAAATTAAAAACTCCATCAGATCGTATCCAGTTGATTCTTGATGGAGATAAAGATAAATTGCTTACAGAGACAAGTCCTGTTTGGGGACTGGCGGAAAATACTTTTGACAGATCAGGATATATTCGAATGGAGCTTGGCAACCTTAAGCCAGTAAAAGAGGGGATGAAGTATGAAGTAAAGTTGTACTGTAATGAAAGTAAACAAGGGGGAATATATACAGCTAGAGTAGAAGAAGGAAAGGGAAAACGAAAAGATATTGAATTAGCAGAGTATACGGGAATGAAAGCGCCTGCTAATGCAAAAATAGAAAAGAGAGGAGACAATGTTTATATATCCTGGACAGGAAATAAAGGCGATGATAGTTATCGCGTGTATGCAAAATCAAGAGGTGAAGCATACTATTCATTGGTCGAGAAGGGGATAAAAGCCAATGATAAAATATTAAGCATAAAGGGAGAAGATTGGGAACGATTTATCGTAACAGCTGAAAATAAGCAAGGGGATATTAGCATTCACTCCGCCGAGTTGATCCCTGTGGAAAAAGTGTCTTTTGAAGAATTTGTAAGCGAGGGCATTGCGGGAGAGTTTGAACATATGGCTAAGGCTTTGGCATTTAGATATGATATGAAGTTGCAACCGAATCAACCGAAAAGTGTGAGATTGCTGAGAATCGTAGGTGAAAAAGATCGAAGCTATGAAGAGTTGAATCAGCAGGCGAACAATCTTAAAGAAGAGAAGCAAGATCAGTACTTAAAAGATAACGAAGAATTGTTTGCCAGTGTAAAGCAGGATTTTGAAAGTCCTGATTTGGAATTGTTGTATTATAGTGCGTTCAATATGATGCGTCAAGTATTTTACCCTGCGGATAACTTGACAAATTATAACTATTATGTGTTTTCAAGAGAACCGACTTGGGGATGGGGACATGGAGGACAGGTATTTCATGAGAGTATAGCTATGTTGCCGTATGCAATGTTGGATCCTCAGAGTGCGATGGAATCGCAAAAGGTATACAAAGAGCGTCAGCTTGAAAATGGTTACATTAGTTATCGCTCGGGAGCGTATCTCAACGAGATCATTGAGCATAATGGCTCATTAACTTCATCGGCCCCTTGGTATTCTTGGCTCAACTGGGAAGTTTATCAAGTGACAAAGGATAAGAAGTTTTTGGAAGAGATGTATAGCTCAAGCAAAAGATTTTATGACTTCTTTGTAGCGCAAAGAGATGTGGATCAAGATGGTCTTTGCGAATGGGGAGGACATGCCATATTGGAGTCTGTTCGCGATGCTTTGGTCGCTGTATGGGATGAAGTTGCTTGGCCTTCAAATTTTGAAGCCTTGGACCTGAACTGTATGCTTGTCATGGAAGCGAAATCTTTGGAAAAAATGTGTCTGGAATTAGGTTATGCTGAAGAAGCTGAGCATTGGAGAAAAGATTATGAAAAAAGGTCTGCATTGATCAACGAAACATTTTGGGATGAAGAAAATCAGTTTTATTATCATGTGGACAGAGACAATCATACTTTTAGCCACAAAGAGACAAATGATCTGAAAAGAGATGAAATAATAGCTTTCTTGCCATTGTGGGCAGGAGTCGCTTCAGAAGAGCAGGCTGCCGCTTTGGTAAAGCATTTGACAGATCCGAATAAATTTTGGAGAAAATACGGGATTCCTTCCTTGTCGGCTGAAGATAGCTATTATAATGACAAAGGCTATTGGAATGGACCTGTATGGGTGCAGTGGAATTACTTGATAGTGAGGGGACTGCTGGATTATGGTTATGAAGCAGAAGCAAAAGAATTAACAAGAAGAGTCGCAGAGAGTATGGTTATTCAGTTGAAGGACAATCATAATTTGTGGGAGTTTTATAGTCCTGATAATGCATGGGGTGGTTATCACAAAACATACATTTGGGCAGGAATCATAAATAAGATGATCGAAGAAGCAGGATTAACATCATTGTAAAGGAGGTATTTAGTAATATGAAACGATTTTTTAATTTTGGATTAGTATTATCCACCATCATTTTTATAAGTTGGGGATGTCAGAAAGCTCAACCAACTGTTAACGTTTTTGCGCCAATGGATCCGTTTTTATTGGAACATGGCAAAATGGTGCAATTGTCTAGTTATGACACTACTGGCGGAAACAATGACAGAATAAATATTCACGAGGGTAAAACGGTTGAGATCGCGAATATCGATGGTCCCGGAGTGATTAAGAGAATGTGGTTTACGACTGACTCAAGAGATCCGTATTATCTAAGAAGAATTTTGCTTAGATTTTATTGGGATGATGAGACCGAGCCGTCAGTTGAAGTGCCTTTTGGAGATTTCTTTGGTTGCGGGTTTGAATATAAGCATCATATGGCGGAGTATGTCGGCATGTCGAGCGGAGGATATTATAGTTACTTTCCTATGCCGTTTAATAAAAATGCTAGAATTGAAGTAGTGAACCAAACAGGTGAAGAGATATTCGCATTTTATTACCATATCAATTATTTCGAATTGGATGAAAAACTGCCGGATGATACAGAGTATTTCCATGCCCAGTGGAAAAGGGATATCCGAACAGATTATGACGACAATTTTGTAGCTTTGGATGCTGAAGGAAAAGGAAAGTTTGTTGGTTTGAGTTTTAACGGAGAGCCGTATGATAATAGTTTATTTTATCTGGAAGGAGATGAGATGATATATGTGGATGGAGAAGATTTTCCTTCGACATATGGCACAGGATGGGAAGATTATTTTACTGGTGGTTGGTATTTCCAAGAAGGCCCTTTTGATGGACCGTACCACGGAGTGGTAGTGCTTGATAAGGAAAATGGAAGAGTCACCGCTTATAGGCATCATATTCCGGACCCAATACCGTTTAAAGAATCTATCAAGGTAACAATGGAGCATGGGCATGCTAACGAACAGAAAGTGGACTGGAGTACAACAGTGTTTTGGTATCAGCAAGAACCTCATAAGCCGATGGAACCGATAAAGAAAGCTTCACTGAGAATACCTCTAAGAAGAAAAGTTCCAAATGAAGCTGTTGATTTTTTTGCATATAAGTTGGAAGGTGCCGCGCATAAAGTAGTAGATATGTCGAATTATGGTCCTGATTGGTTTAATATGCAACAGATAGAGGTTGATGGAGGTAATGGCGCCGAATTTCATGTTACGATTCCCGAAGCTTATGAAAAAGCGTACAACATCGATTTATATACAACTAAAGGTCCAGATTACGGGAATGTTGAGATTTACCATAAAGGCAAAAAAATAGGTGCATTCAATGGGTATCACGATGAAGTATTTCCCGCTGAGATAGTGTCTTTGGAAAAGCTAGTGCCTGAAAATCAGGAAATCAAATTGACTTTTAAAGTTGTAGGAGCTCATCCAAAGTCAAAAGGGTTTAAAATGGGCTTGGACGCGGCAGTATTTGAGCCTGAGAGAGTCTATATTCCAGAATGGTACATGATAGGTCCATTTCCTAATCCACGAGATAATGACTATTTGAGATACGGTTTGGATAAAGTATATGAGCCAGAGAAAGAATTTGACTTGAGCAAGACTTATGTTGGAATTGATGATCAAGAATTGTCTTGGTTCAAAGTAGATGGAAGGCCGGGAGGATATGCAATGGAGCTTTGGAAGCTATTTGACCCTACAGACTTTATTATCACTTATGCTGTGACCCATGTTTATTCTCCTGAGGATCAAGAATTACCGTTATTATTCAGTTGTGATGATGGAGGAAAGGTATTCTTGAATGATGATGAGATTTTTAGATTTTTGGATGTGAACATAGCTAAGCCGGATCAACATGAAATCAATTT
Source organism: Aureibacter tunicatorum (assembly GCF_036492635.1). Lineage (GTDB taxonomy): Bacteria > Bacteroidota > Bacteroidia > Cytophagales > Cyclobacteriaceae > Aureibacter > Aureibacter tunicatorum. The sequence goes on along the minus strand of NZ_AP025305.1, from coordinate 3,947,065 downwards.
GAAATTGAAAAAAGGTTGGAATAAGTTGATGGTTAAAGCCGAAAATAATTTTGGAGGTTTTTGTTTCTATGCTCGAATAATCGATAAGAAAGGCAATTTGAAATATAGTGTGGATAAGTAAACAAATATTGTCCCGGCTGCTTGCTGAGATGCAATTAAACCATGTGGAAGGCGAGGAGGCGGTAGCCGTGAGCAATAATAATATTTTTTAAACCTATGAATAAGTTCTTAATAATATACTTAATGATGTTTGGAACAGTATCATCAATATTGGCGCAAGAAATTAAGGTTAATGATCCTTTTTTGCAAATAGAAGCTGGAATTACAGATCCATTATTTACTACCTATGCCGCGAGCATGGAGAGGTCACGTTTGTATGGAGATAAAGCATACAAAATGGTTCATTATAAATTAAATGAACCGATACATTATGAAAGTGATCAAGCCGGAAGAATAGCAAATTTGTGGGTAGTTGATCAGTTAGTTATCGATGAGGTGGGCAAGTTTTATAAAAAACCTGTGGTGAAAGCTTCATTTCCGGATATGATGACCATGGAATACTCTCCATATCCTGGCATTGATGTGCAGGAAACGTTTTTGGTGAAAAGCTCTCAGGTCGCTATCGTGGATATGCAGATTACCAATACATCTGATAAAGACCATTTGGTAGATTTATATCCATTGTTTGAAATGGGGAATGACTCTCTGCATGTTAAGAACTTTGATAAACAGAGTCAGGCATACATAACGGAAAGAAATGAAGGTTTATGGCGATTGATTAGCGGGTTGTATAAAGGCCATGGATATCCTACGGATGTAAGAGAAGTATTTGCCGGTAATTTTGAGCCTAGAACTTATGGCGCGATAAAAGGCAGAGTCCCTGATTTTTACAATACGGTGAAGATTGACCGTTACGCTGAAGTCCAGGAAGCTTGGCTAAATCATGCTGAAGACGTAATGGTTGATTTTATTGCGATTAATAAACGAATAAAGTTGGAAGCAGGTGATAGTGAAAATGTTCGCTATATCAGAGGTTATCAGGATCAAAAAGAAGATTTGCAGGAGTTGTTGGCAGAAGTCGAAATTGCTAAAAATGAGCCTTTACAACCCTATATTGATGCTAATGTAGAACTATTCGCTCAGACGCCTAGAATAGATTTCGAGACTCAGGATGAAAAATTGGTGTACTTAGGCTCTCTCAATCTGGCTAGAGGTTGCATGTTGCCTCCTTCTGGAGAGACCGCTTATAATTATTATGTGTTTTCAAGAAATCCTGTGTGGGGATGGGGGCATGGACATCAGGTATTGCATGAATCTATTTCTATGATTGCATATGCGCTTATGGACCCTGTTTCAGCTCAAAACTCGCAAAGAGTATATATGGAACAACAGTTTGATGACGGCTTAATTGCATATCGACATGGACCTCGCGGACCTCAGACATATCCTCATAAAGGAATGCCAACGACTTCAGCGCCTTTTTACAGTTGGATCAATTGGAACATATACAAGGTGAGCCAAGATAAGGATTTTCTACAAGATGCATTTGACTCAGGAGAAAAGTATGTTCAATGGTTGATAAAAAATAGAGACAAGGATCAAGATGGAACATTCGAGTGGGGACCTTATGGTATTATTGAAAATGTGAGAGATTGGTATAATGTCGTTTTTCAAATGTCTTATGAGAGGTATTTGGATGTGGATAGTGAAGATATTTCTGATGAGTTGGAATGTCTGGATTTATCAGCTATGGTTGCCAAGGAAATGAAGATGCTGGAGCTTATGGCTACAGAGCTTGGAAATAAAAAAGGATCAAAAAAATGGAAAAAAGCATATGATGAGTTGGCTGGCCTGATCAATACCATGATGTGGGATGAAGATACAGAGTTTTATTACAATGTGGACGATCAGGATCATTCATTTGTATACAGAGGAGTTAAAGATTTAAAGCGTCAAGAGATTATTGGATTTTTGCCTATGTGGGCAGGCTTTGCTTCAGAGGAAAGAGCTGATAAATTGGTTAAGCAGTTGACTGATCCGGAGAAGTTTTGGAGGGAGTATGGCATTCCGACTGTCGCCGCTGATGATCCGGGATATAGCAATGTGGTGGATTATTGTTGCAAATGGAATGGACCTGTGTGGTTGTTATGGAACTACATGGTGTATGAAGGCTTGCGAGATTACAACTATCATGATCAAGCGGATGAGTTGGCTGAGATCATGATGAAAGCAGTTACTACACAGTTATCAAAAAATCATAATTTTTGGGAATCTTTTAGCCCGGATCATGATGTGCTTGACAGCCCTACAAATTATATATGGGATGCTATTATGGCAAAGGTGCTTCAGGATTATTATGAACATAAGTCAGCTACGGCTAGCTCTTTGGACTAGTTTAATTTGGAATGAAATAGTGGACAGTTAATTTGTTAAGGAGCGCTTCAATATAAGAAATGGTTTAGATTGCTTATGCATTGAAGCCTCCCTTTGAAGTGATTAAAATATAGGCTTAATACAGGGGTGAGGAAGCATATTTGGTTAGCCTCATCTCTGTTCTCAAAGTTAAAGAATAAGTTTTGATGGTTAAGTTATTTTACAAAGTATAAGGATCTATAAGGTCTTGATGTTTGGATGATTTTATCAAGGTGAATATATGGAAAAGTTAATGAAACGACTATGGTCAACCCTGCTTATTGGCTTTATCGTAATAAGCCAACTCAATGCGGCGGAAGTCGGTGAAAAGATAAGAGTAGGATTTATTAAAGAAGCTACGGAAGATCAATCTTCAAAAGGAGAAATTGAAGCGGCAATGAGGCTTTTGGGTGACTTTGGACAAGTGGAAGTCAAAGAGTTGCCTTCAGCAAAGCTATTGAAGTCAAAAAATATATTGAAGGATATTGATGTTGTTTGGTATCATAGACCTGATACAGGTGACATTAGCAAAATGGAAAAGCGTTTGGCTAAGCCTATCCAGTCTTATGTGAAAAATGGAGGTAAGCTTTTGCTTACTCTCGATGCAGTAAGGTTGCTCAATGAGTGGAAAATAGAAGAAACCCCTGTGCAAGTACAGAGTACAGAAGTAAAAGATCATGGTTTTGGACGAAAATTGGGATTTCATGCTTATCGTTCTCATCCATTGTTCAATGGGTTGAACGGTGGCGCGTATATTTGGCATAGTAAAGAAGATCATCAGGTGAGAAAAGTTGGCTTTTTTGACAAATCATTGCCCCAAGCGACTGAAGCTAAAGTAGTCGCTATTGATTGGGCGTATATTCATTATCATGAAAGTTCGAAACTGATATGGGAGACTCCTTATGGAGATGGAAAAATATTGGCTGTAGGTGCATATATGTATTTTGAACCAGATAATTTTAGTCCTAAAAGATTGTCAATGTTCACTGAGAATTGTCTTAGATATTTGAATGGTGAATTTGAAGGCCAAACAGCAATGTATTGGGATTATACACCAAGAAAGGTAGCGCAACGAAAGGTAGATGCTGATTTGAAACCTATTGCTCAGGCTCAAAAATGGAATATGCCAACTCCTGTGAAAGAAATCAAGCATCAAGCGATAGATGGAAATTTTTGGGATATTTCGGGGCGAAGAATGTTTTTCTTCGCAAAAGAAAAAGGAGGTATAGAGGAAGTTTGGACTCATCCAGTAATGTCATTGAGGGATTTGTACACTTCAGTTTATATCGGAGGTGAAAAGATTAAGTTGGAAGATTTGAAACCTAACTTGATTACTCGCCCTGAAGCTCTGATAAGAGAGTATATAATTGGAGATGTTGTATTGAAAGAAATAATTACATTGAGTGTAGAGCAAGAAGCAGGAGTCGTTCATTATGAGTGGGAAGGCAATATTGATCAGTTAGAAACTTCATTTTTAAGCAATTTGAGATATATGTGGCCTTATTCCTCCAATGCTACAGGCAACTTATACTTTGATTGGAATGATGAGTCAAATGCGTTGTGGATTACAGATCCTACACAAGATCTAAACACATTGATAGGATTCAGCCAGCAGCCTGCGCAAAAAGAACTATTGCATGTGGAAGGTATTGTTGAAAAAGACGAAGACAAAAAGTTGGAAGGAGTATTCGTATTTGATACTAAGAATACAGATGCTTTTGAGATACTTATCGCCGCAGGTTCTGAAGGGGTGGAAAAGACTCAACAAGTGTATCAGTCTATTGCTCAAAATACAAATAATCTATTGGCTTCCTCAAATCAGTATTATCATGATTTGTTAGCTCAAATGACCAATATAAAAACGCCTTTGGAGAAGTTTAATGATGGATATGATTGGACAATTATGAGAACAGATCAGTTCTTTGTCGAAACGCCGAATATAGGGAAGTCTCTCTTTGCGGGATATTCCGGGACTCGCTTTGGTTGGAATGGAAATCATAAGGTAAATGGTCGTCCGGGGTATGCTTGGTATTTTGGAAGAGATGCGATTTGGAGTAGTTTTGCAATAAATGCATATGGTAATCACGCTCAGGTAAAAGACGTGTTGAGCACATTCATTCAATGGCAAAATCTAGACGGTAAGATTTACCATGAACTATCAAGCAGTGGTTCGGTTCATTACGACGCAGCAGATGCAACGCCTATGTTTATCAACTTGGCCGCTAATTATCTTAAGCATTCAGGTGATATTGAGTATGTGAGTGAAATATGGCCGTCAATAAGCAAAGCCATAGAGTTTTGTCTGAGCACTGATACAAACCGAGATCATTTGATTGAAAATACGAATGTAGGACATGCTTGGATCGAAGGAGGAAGTCTATTGGGAACGCACACAACAATGTACTTGGCTGGTATGTGGGCCGGCACATTGAAAGATGCTGAGTATCTTTCCGAGGCTATGGGGGAAACAGTTAAAAGCGAATTTTATAATAAAGAAGCTAAGATTGTTTCTAATATTCTTAATAACCAATACTGGAATCCTGAGACTGATTTTTACAATTTTGGTAAAGATAAGGACGGCAAGTTCAATCCGGAAAAGACAATAATGCCGGCGGTTGGAATCTATTATGGGCAGATGAATCCACAAAAAGCATGGCAGACAACCAAGGAGTATTCTTCTAATCAATTTTCTTCAGATTGGGGTGTGAGAATTCTTAGAAAAGACAGCGACCTTTATAATCCAAGAGCTTATCATTATGGAAGTGTGTGGCCTTTATTCACGGGTTGGGCGGCATTGGCTGAGTATAAGACATTGAGAGGAACACAAGGCTTCACTCATGTGATGAATAATCTGAATATCTATACAGGTTGGACTCAAGGAGCAATATTGGAAGTAGTTCATGGCGAAGAATACAAGCCGATGGGAGTAACTCGTCATCAATGTTGGTCTGGAACTATGATTTTACAACCTGTGATGGATGGCATGCTGGGCTTCTCTCCTGATGCATTGAATAACCGTATGGCTTTGACTCCTCAGTTGCCTTGGGATTGGAATTCATTAGAGGTTACAAAACTTCATGTGGGTGAGCAGCATCTTGATGTGAAGATGAATAAGAGTAGGCAAGAGATAAGCTATGATTTCACTTCCTCTCAGGCGGGAGTGGTATTAGACTTTTCTACCGTCTTGCCTTTAGCAACAGCGGTTGATGGTGTATTTGTAAATGGCAAATCGCACTCTTTTGAATTGGATGATAAGAATGAAAACATCATGTTAAGTCTGGAGTCTTTGAAGTTGAATGCTCGGGATCAAATAGTGATCAAATATAGAGGAGGCATAGGTGTCTTGCCGATTACAGAAGCCGCTGAAAAAGGAGCTGTTTCTGACAAAGTGAAGTATATTGAAGAACTATTGGATGGAGACCAATATTCATTAGGCTTGGAAGGTGTTTCGGGTAAGACTGATCAAATTACATTGTATTGCAATCAAGAAGTAACAGGTCTTAAAGGTGCCAAGTTGTTGAGTCATCAGGATGATAAATTGATATTGGAGGTGGACTTTCCAGAATCGGACATGAACTATGTTTATAAAGAAATTAGCGTTTCTATCAATAACCAGTCGATGGTTTCATTAAAATAAATATCAGATGAAAAGGTTAATTGCAATCTGCATGGCATTCTTGTGCCTGCAGGCATGTGAATCAAAGAGAAAGCAAACGACTGGCTATCAGCTTTATCAACTTGAGAATAAAAATGGGCTTAAATTGGAAATAACGAATTTGGGGGGACGAATAGTGTCTCTCCAAGTTCCTGACAATCAAGGTCGACTCGAAGATGTTGTGTTGGGCCATAGCAAGTTAGAAAATTATTTAGAAGGTGAGGCTTACTTTGGGGCGTTGATAGGGCGGTTTGCAAATAGAATTCGCAAAGGAAAGTTTTTTATTGGTGATGAAGAGTATACTTTGCCCATAAATAACGGTGAAAATACACTGCATGGAGGACTTAACGGACTTCATAATGTGATATGGGATGTAGTGGAGATTGAGGGAGGTCAAGGCCTTATGCTTAGCTACTTGAGTAAAGACGGAGAAGAAGGTTTTCCAGGCAATTTGGATATAAAGGTAATTTATCGCTTGAATGACAATGACGCGGTAGAGATTGAGTATAGGGCTGTCTCGGATCAAGTTACTCCTGTCAACCTTACTAATCATGCATTTTTTAATTTGACAGGAGCTGGGAAAGATGAGATTTTAGGACATGAATTGTTTATTAATGCGGATTATTTTACCCCCGTGGATAAAGGTTTGATTCCGACGGGAGAAATTAAAACACTGGACAACTCTCCTTTGGACTTTAGGTTAATGACTCCTATAGGCGCTAGAATAGATGCGGAAGATGAGCAGTTAACGTATGGACAGGGGTATGATCATAATTACTGTCTGAATAGAGCGTCAACAGGATTGGAAGTGGCCGCAAAGGTATTTGAGCCTGTGTCAGGACGTTTAATGACAGTGTTTACAACAGCTCCTGGCTTGCAATTTTATTCGGGAAACTTTCTTAACGGCTCTGATATAGGCAAAGAAGATCTTTCTTATGAGTATAGAACTGCTTTTTGTCTAGAGACTCAGTTGTATCCTGATTCTCCTAATCAGCCCGACTTCCCTAATGCTATGTTAAACCCTGGTGAAGTTTTTCAATCCACGACTGTTTATCAGTTTGAGACCGTGGATGCAAGAGAAGAGTTAGGAGCCATTTAGAGTGTATTATTTTTTAATAAGTTATATAATTATGAAAGATCTATTGAGTAAATATTTTATCAGAATTTTTGGAAGTTTACTGATTATATGTTGTTTTGGAGCTCCTGTTTTTTCTCAAAAATTGGGAGATAAAGTTGTAAGAGAGACAATCCCCGATTTTTTGAAGACTCCAGCGGAAAATTATGTGAAGGAAGTCCCAATTGTGATCGTATCTTATTTGCCTCTTGATGATAACCAAGAGTTGGACAGAGATGTCACTGGAGCAAAGTTGAGTCTTGAGTCAATGAAGACTAAACTTATGCGTATGAATATTCAATCCAAATTCATGCTTGAAGAAGGAACTAAGTATAAAGGATATGAAAATCCAGATGCGGTGCCTTTTGCTGGATATAGAGTCGTTGATTATTTGATAGTGTACGATGATTTTAAGGAAGGCATGGAAGTGCCTTGGAACAAAGGATGGTATCGTCCTGATTATTTTGATGTGATGGAGACTATCGATGGAAAGTATTATGTTGAAGAGTTAGGAGTAAAAGAAGTATGGCTGTGGGGTTGGCACCATGGTACTATCGAGCCTGCAGAGACCAATATGGCAAGCCCTTTGACCGCTGATATTTCGAATAGCGAGCGAACAGATGATTTGCCGATTTACAATTCGACTTATATGTTGTATAACTACAATATGAATCGTACAGCTAATCAAGCTGTTCATAATCATGGACATCAGATAGAAGCGGCCATGATGCATGCCAATGAAGCTACTAATGGAAATCAGAATTTGTTTTTAAATGCATATGTAGGCTGGGATGGAAAAGGCGACGATAAGCGTCCTCCTTTGGGTAGAGTAGGTGATACGCATCACCCTCCAAATACAACAAAAGATTATGATTACTTAAATCCTACACTGATAGAAAGCGATATAATGGATTGGAACCCTGATGGATCAGGCGAAAAGAAAATGGTCAATTGCTTCACTTGGGGAAATTTGCCTTATCAGTGGCCTGATGGTTTGTCTACAGAAAGTAAGATTGAGGCTCATTGGTATATATTCTGGATGCAAAATATGCCGGGTTACAATAATGAACTGACTTATAAAGGAGAAAAAATGAATAATTGGTGGGAGTATAAAATTGATTGGGATTATGCTAATGGAAATAATATCGGGTTATTTGGTTCACCTAAAACATCAAGAGTAAATTAGTATTGCATGGCAGTGAGAGATTATTGCTCTCACTGTTCATATTATTCATTTATATGATTTTTATTTGTTAATTTTTTTTCAATATTTTTAAGTGAACGGCTTAAAAGGTTATACACAGATTGAGCATTTATTTCCATAATATCCGCGATTTCATGAGGTTTAAGTCCTGTGAAGTACCTTAGGTATATGATTTCTTTTTGCTTGGTAGGCAGAGATTCAATGAGTTTGTGCAATGCATCTCGTTTTATTTCCATCTCATGGTAATCAATATCATTGGGGTCTTCGACGAGCTCATTGGCGTCTTCGACGAGCTCATTGGCGTTAGCTTCTAAGTAGTCAATATCGAGAGTGTAGTTTTTATTTCCTTTGCAATACTTGTATAGTTTTCTTTTGAGAGATTTGATAAGATATGGTTTTATATCTGTTATGTTGAGGTGGTCTTTTTTATCCCAGATATAGATGAATAGTTCTTGTATTTGTTCTTTTACTACATCTTCATCGGGTAGGATTGCGCAACCATATGCGAACAGGTCATTTATGCATTGATAGTAAATTTCTTGAAAAGCACTTTTATTGCCGGATTTACATTTTTGCCAGAGGTTGTTATTTTCTTGTTTGTATTTATTGTCCATATAAAAATGAAAAATTGCGCCATATACTTAATTAAAAAATAAATGGAGAGTTGATGGCTTTAATTGTTAATCGTCAAAATGCTCACGTTTATTGTGGTCTTTTTCATAGCGGTAAAAAAATAGATGATTTTATAGAACTCAATCGAGATAAAGATCATGATATCCGTCTTTATATTTCTCATCGATAAATGAATCATTAAGATAACTTATTTTTTTGAGTGATATGGCAATATTTGCTTATGTTTTTGCTAAAATTTTATCAGTTAGGAACAGGTGTTAAATATTCACTACTTCATTTTTAAGATTTATTTAGCAAATGAATGCTTTATTTTTTAACACTTCATGTGAAAATATTTTTTAAAACTATGATATATACAATAGGTGTAGACTTTGGGTCAAATTCAGTTAGATTGGCATTGGTTGATTATTATTCAGGAGATTTAATCTTGACCGAGTCTCAAGAGTATCAACAAGGCTGTAAAGGTGTGTTTGCATCGGAGTTTGATGATTTGGTGGCTAGGCAAGATGCTACCGACTATTTGAACTCCCTTATTATGGCTTTCAATGCTCTTCATGATGTCGCTAGGGATAAGGGCATCTCGTTGTTGAACATTAAAAGCATGAGCATCGATGCGACAGGTTCAACACCTATTCCTATTACTAGGCAGATGGTTCCGTTGTCTTCGTTGGAGGTATTTAGAGAGAATTTGAATGCCAAAGCTTGGATGTGGAAAGATCATAGCTCTGAAGAAGAAGCAAAGAGAATTACTGATGTGATAAGAGAATATGCTTCCGAATACCTTAAATTGTGTGGAGGCAAATATTCTTCAGAGTGGTTTTGGGCAAAAATACTTCATTGTCGAAATGTGGATCTATTGGTATTTGATTTAGCATATACCTGGGTCGAGTTTAGTGATTTTGTGCCTGCTGTATTGAGCGGTGTTGCAGATGCTCAACAGATTAAACGCAATGCTTGCGCCGCAGGTCATAAAGGTTTATTTGATGCGGCTTTGGGAGGATTTCCATCCAAGAAGGTGATAGAGACAATTGATCCGCATTTAGTTAGAATATTAGATTCATTGCCTGACCAAGTATATAATGTAAGCGAGGTTATAGGAACGCTGTCGGAGCATTGGGCAAAGTCATTAGGCTTATCCACTGAGGTGATGATTACAGCTGGTGCTTTGGACGCTCATGTGGGGGCGATAGGTTCAGGTGTAAATCAGCAAAGTTTGGTTAGAGTGGTTGGCACGTCTACATGCGACATTATCATAGGTGGAAAAGAAATAGGTCTTATAGAAGGTGTGTCTGGCATAGCTCAAGACTCTGTGATTCCAGGCTATGTAGGGATTGAAGGAGGACAAAGCGCAGTGGGAGATCTGTTCAAATGGTTTGTTGAAGGAGTATTGGGAAAGCAAGCGGACTATCATGCTGCTTTGTGTGATAAAGCCGCAAAGCTTGAGGTCGGAGAGTCTGGTTTAGTTGCACTGGATTGGAATAATGGGAACAGAAATATATTGCTTGATGCTCACTTGAGTGGACTAATACTTGGACAATCTTTATTTACTCAAGATTATGAGATCTATCGAGCGTTGTTAGAAGGCTCGGCTTTTGGCGCATTGAAAATTATAGATCAGATACAAAATGCCGGAGTACCGATAAAAAAGATAATATGCACGGGAGGGATACCACAGAAAAACTCCTTGCTGATGCAGATATACGCGGATGTATTTGATCGACCTGTATATGTGCCTGATATGGAAGAAAATGTCGCTTATGGAGCTGCCATTATAGCTGCCGCGGCTATCAAAGATAATGAAGGCCGGAGCAGGTCTATTTTACAAATACAAGAAACGTATTTAGGCCAATCGCAAATGGTGTACTACCCAATAAAAACAAATGTGGAGTCATACAAGAGGCTATATGGTCTATACACACAATTGCATGATGCGTTTGGTCGTGAAGGCATACCTCATGACATGTTTGGTGTGATGAAAGAGCTGATCAAATTGAAAAATAGTGTGAAAAAAAGCAGGCAATGACAGATGAGGTTTGCACTGGAAGTTATTAAGATCAAAATATTTTTTTAATCATTTTATTATTAAATTTTTTAGAGACATGAGTGATAGATTAATAGGAAAATTGCCAAAAGTAGGGATTAGACCTGTAATAGATGGGAGAGAACGAGGAGTGAGGGAATCACTTGAAGATACATGCATGAATATGGCCAAAGCGGCAGCCAAGTTGATTGAAGAAAGTTTGCGTTTTCCGAGTGGTGAAAAGGTAGAATGTGTTATTGCGGATACAAATATAGGCGGCGCGGCAGAAGCCGCCATGTGCGCCGACAAGTTTGCTCAGGAAGGTGTAGGTGTGTCTCTTACTGTAACTCCTTGCTGGTGTTATGGTGATGAAGTGATGGATACCAATTCGCTTGTGCCTAAAGCTGTGTGGGGATTTAACGGTACTGAGCGTCCAGGGGCAGTTTATTTGGCGGCGGCATTGTCCGGTTATGCTCAAAAAGGATTGCCGACTTTTGGCATATATGGTCGTGATGTGCAAGATTCTAGTGATACGGAAATTCCTGAGGATGTGAAAAGTAAAATATTGCAGTTCGTCAAGGCTGGCTTAGCAGTGTCTTATATGAATGGAAAGTCCTATTTGTCTTTGGGGTATAGCTCAATGGGTATCGCAGGGTCTATGGTTGATACTGGCTTTTTATATGATTACTTGGGGATTCGTACTGAGTTTGTGGAATCGATTGAAGTGCTCAGACGTATAGATGAAGAAATCTACGATACAGAAGAATACGAAAGAGCCATAGAATGGACGCTGGAAAATTGCAAGGAAGGAATTGATAGAAACTCTGAAGATAAAAAGGTCAGCGATGAAGACAAGCTCGAGGAGTGGAAGAAGGTTGTGAAGATGACAATCATCTGTCGGGATATTATGATCGGCAATGAGAAGTTGGTTGAAAAAGGCTATAGAGAAGAGGGCCTTGGACGAAATGCTTTATTGGGGGGCTTTCAAGGACAAAGGCAATGGACGGATTACCAGCCAAATGCTGATTTTACAGAAGCAATATTGAATTCATCGTTTGATTGGAATGGCATACGTCAAGCCTTCGTCTTTGCTACTGAAAATGATTCATTAAATGCAGTTTCTATGCTTTTTGGACATTTGCTTAGCGATAGAGCGCAGATTTTCTCGGATGTGCGCACGTATTGGAGTTCAGCTTCGGTAGAGCGTGTGACGGGCAAAAGACTTGAAGGCAAAGCCAAAGATGGTATTTTGCATCTGATTAATTCAGGATCAACGACCTTGGATGCTACAGCTCGGCAAATGGATGAGCAAGGGAAGCCTGTGATGAAGCCTTATTGGGATGTAACGCCAGAAGATGTAGACCAATGCCTAGAGCATACCCATTGGCCTCAAGCAGTGCGTGAATATATGAGAGGTGGTGGTTTTTCTTCTCAATTTAAAACATCCGGAGAGATGCCGGTAACGATGTGTAGAGTAAATTTGATAAAAGGTCAAGGACCTGTACTGCAAATAGCGGAAGGATGGACGATTGATTTGGATCAAGAAATACATGACATCTTGGATAAGCGAACTGACCCAACTTGGCCAACTACTTGGTTTGCGCCAAGAGTTACGGGGATTGGGGCTTTTAAAGATGTTTATACAGTGATGGCAAATTGGGGCTCTAATCATGGAGCGATCAGTTATGGGCATATTGGCAAAGACCTTATTACTTTGGCTTCAATGCTTCGTATTCCAGTGATGATGCATAATATCGATGAGTCCGATATTTTCAGACCAAATTGTTGGAGTGCATTCGGGCAAGACAAAGAAGGTGCGGATTTTAAAGCATGCAATAATTACGGACCACTCTATGGAGTGAAATAATAAAAAATCCTTGTATGAGGTAGCTGATGTTGTTAAGCTTTACTCTGCTTGTGGGTGAAGCTTTCAAATGACCGTATGTATTTTGAGTATTTTTTGAGATAAGTGTAGTATGATAAAAGGCTATTTGAATTTAATTGTTTTTATAGCTGTGATAGGCAGCTTTTTATTCGGGGTGAGTATGGGAGCTGTAGCAGGTGCAGGCTCTTTTTTGGAGCAGGCTTTTGGTATGGATTCTTTGGGCTTTACAGTAAGTATATTAGTGATAGGATGTATGATCGGCGCTTTTTTGTGGGGACCTATTAGTGATCGAATAGGGCGAAAAAGAGCATTGTTGAGTATTTCAATATTATTTTCTATAGGGTTTTTAGGCCAATTCATAGGAGTGGATAATTTGATATTGTTGCGTATAAGTCGTTTGATTGGAGGTATGGCCGTGGGTGCTGTATCAGTAGTAGTGCCGGCATATATCAGCGAAGTCTCACCTACAGATATCCGAGGCAAGATGGGGTCGATGGCTCAATTTGGTATTGTAATCGGGATTATGGTGGCTTATTGTATAGATTATGTTGTGGTTGATTTTAATCAAGCTCAAGCCTATATGCTGGGGCAAGGCTTGCCATTTGCCCTGCTGTATTTTTTGGGGATACTCTTTCTATTGCCGGAGAGTCCTGACTGGTTATTGGAGCGTGGAAGAGTAAAGGAAGCTTTTGCCATATATAGAAAAATTGGAGGCGTGGCTTATGCTCATCAACAAGTAGAGCAAACAAGTTCTTCAAAAGGACAAAACGAAAATAATGGAGCCTCATTGACTGTTTTTAAAGGGAAAATGGGTAAAGTGTTGATTTTTGGTATTTTATTAGCCGTATTTCAACAAGTCACAGGCATCAACGCCATTATATTTTATGCGCCCAAGATCATTGAGCAAGTAGGCGCAGGAGCCGACCCGTTGATTAGCGCTATAATGATCGGAGTTGTGAACTTCCTATTCACTATTATTGCGATACCTTTGGTTGATCGTGTTGGTCGCAAGAAGCTTTTGCTTTTGGGGGCTGTCGGCATGGTGATTTCATTATCTTATATAGCGTTTAACTTTGGTAATGAATTAGCAGGTGCTGGAATCTTGTTTGCTTTGATGTCTTATATCGCTTTTTTCGCTTTCACTTGGGGCCCCGTGATGTGGATAGTCAATTCAGAGATTTTCCCAGGCAGAATCAGAGGCTTGGCAATGTCTATAGCTATTGCAATGAGTTGGGTTTGCACTTTTTTGTTAGGACAATATTTTCCATTTATGTTGGAAATATTACAAGGCAAAGTATTTAGCGGATTTGCTGTGATGAGTTTGGTAGCTTTTGCCTTTACTTATATATTCATTCCAGAAACAAAAGGAAAATCGTTTGCAGAGATTCAAAAGGATCTGGGGCTGGAAGAATCAATGGAAAAGAATGCTATCATAGAGTCAGGTTCGGATTATTCAGGCAAAGCGTCATTGACTTAAAAAAATTTCCCACGTATATTCATTTTGTGTCTGTAAGGTCGAGAGAGTAATCTTTCGGCCTTTATTTCTTTTAAAATGTCATAAGCAAATAGCAATATTTTGCGAGATGCGGAATCATGCAAACAGCTTCGCCGAGCTTAGGTTGTTTATAAAAAAGGGTAAAGATGCCTTTCCAGGAAAACACATTTGTATACAAGCAGAAAAGGGAACGAAAAGTCAAGCACTCTTCCGGCTTGGTAAGATTGCCTCCTTTGAAAGTATCTTATACGGCCTTGAAGTCAAGGGATGAATTTGACAAAAGGTTGGTTCCGTCAAATCCTGATGATGCGTATTGCATGGTGGACGATTTTTGTTTTGACGATATCCCCAAAGATGATGGAGGAGGATGGTTGAAACGAAATTTTGCGTCACCTGTTTTTCCAACTGACGATCAGGGAACTCTGGGTAAGCACGATAAGAGCACATTTTTTAAAAGGATGAAATCCAAAATTTCAAAATTGGGAAAAGGGAAGGACAAAGGAGAGCCCTACAATCTTTATTCGTTTGATGTGGTTGAAAATTTTGGCCCGTCAGAAAATACAATGAAAAAACTGGAAGAGGCGTTTCCTGTCGTTGCTCAAGTTCGTAGTTTGCTTGGTGAAGTAGAAGTGCTGGACGAGTCAATTAAAGAAGCAAGATTGAATCCAATGCATAGCGCAAGGCACCTGCCAAGCAAGCAGTTGGCGAGCTTGGCGATTTCAAACGTTGATGCAGGAGCGTTAAGAGCTTCAATGGAGCAGTTTGGTTTTCCATTTGATGAAGTGGATATTACCGCAGTGGAATCAAAATCCTTAGCTAAAGAATCTGAAATAGTAAGAAGTAAGCTTGAAGACAATCCTTTGGTTGCTTTGGTATGTTTGGAAAAAGCAAGAGAAAGCCATGGAAGGTATGTTGTGAAGTTGCAAGAAGACTTGAAAGCAAAGGAGCAAAGACTTGACAAGAAATACAAAGAACATGCTCATGCTCCAGAGACTGTTCCAATGAGTGAAGAACTCCAAGTTCATGGGCAAAAGTTGCGATTGAAAAGGTTGAAAGGACAATTAGGAACTCAGCAGGTATTTAAAGATCAAAATGATGGTCGGTTGAGGTTTTTAAGGTCTTTGTATCCAAATATACAAAAAGATGCATCGAAGGTGAGACACTATTGTATGGATAGAGGATTGTCGCTTCAAGCTTTAGAAAGAGATGAGTATGGAGAGGTTGCCGAAACTCATGGCTTTAATGCGAATTATCTAGACGAAGTAATGGAGATGATTTCGCACGAAGCTGAAATAGAAAAGTTGGAGGCAAGGATTAAGGATTTGGAAACTCATGTGAGTGAATTGAGTTTGAAAGTTCAATCTTTAAAAAGTCCAGAGGAAGAAAGATTGCTTGAGGTGGAAGGAAGCTATCAGCGAAGTGTCAAGGATTTTTACGAAGTCATGTGCCCCTTTGAAGGTCGCCCTGATTTCTTGGAGCATTATTCAGCGGAACAGTTAATGAGTTTTTATTTGCACCAAACAAGGAATCTCAAAGCGAAAGAGATTCGAAGATTAGCCAAGCAATGGTTGAATGATAATGAGCAGTCTTCATCTGAGGAAGCTGTTCGCGTTAGAAAAGCTCTTATATATTTATTGAATTAATTTGAATTGAAATTTTCAAGGGTTATTTTGATTTTAGTAGAGTGCGAAGGATGGTTCTCATTGATTTTAATTTATTAATTTTTGATGTTGACTATATGACTGAAACTATAGTGAAGTATAAAATATATTTTGAGGAAAAAGCTATCTCAGTTAGGTTGTTCTTTGAGTTATTAAGAACTAACGATGAGTTAATTGATTTTTATAATCCTTTGATGAAAAATAGTGACTTTTAGGTATATTATTGAGGAAATAGGTCTTTTAGCAAATTGAGTATTGATGCTGATTACAAGTTTGTGTTTAAATGAAAAAGTTAGTTCAAATAATTTTTCTTTTAAGTTTTTTATGGTTTGTTATTCACGAAATAACGATCATTTATGATGGACTGAGTGATAACCATGCATCTAGCGATTTTGCTGTAGTCTTAGGCAATAAAGTTAATGTGGATGGGACATTGTCTGATCGATTAAAGGCCAGAGTAGATAAAAGCTTGGAGTTGTACAAATCATCAAAAGTCGAAAAGATATTCGTTAGCGGTGGGTTTGGGAAAGAAGGCCATTATGAGGGAAGTAAAATGGCTGAGTATTTGATTCAGCAAGGAGTTCCTAAGTCTGACGTTTTAGTTGACAATGAAGGAAACAACACTCAGCTTACAGCTGATAATTTTGCTTCAAGAGTTGGAACGTCAAATTCAGTGATTGTAGTTTCTCAATTTTATCACATAAGCAGGATAAAGCTGGCATTTCGAAAAAGTGGAATTCATTCTGTTGGTTCTTCTCATGCTGATTTTTTTGAAACTAGAGACATGTTTTCGTTATTCAGGGAGTTTTTTGCGTATTATAAATATTTATTAAAGTAGCTAAAAGAGATGTGTTGATTAAAAATTAATGTTTTTTGTTAGGAAAATTAATTTTTTGTATGGAAACTTGTTGTGATTTTAATAAAAACTAAAGCGGCTTTGAAGGTTTTGTTTTTACATAATTTCAATAATGAAATATCAGACGTTAATTTTTACAGGATTGTTATTTTTCGCTTGTCAAAGCAAACCCTCTGATACAATTCAATTTTCCGTTGATTCTCATCGAAGAGAAGTAAAAGACAAGCTTGAGGCTTCTATTCAAAATCATTCGCATGATGAGTATATGGGAAATAGCTTGAGACCGATCAGAGAAATTGTGAATCGGCTAAGTTCTTTGTCTCAATGGACTCAAATAGACAGTGCTGTTTTATTGATAGCTGATGAAAGTGTGGAGGTAGAGTATTATTATCTGGATAAGGAATTGGTAAAAGTGATTGCTAATACAAATGAAGAGAAATATAAATATTACTATTTACTCAACAGCGAGTTGATATTTGTTCTAGAAAGCGAGGAGACAGGGGGCGATAACATAAAGGAGGAAAGCTATTTCGAAAAAGGAAACTTGTTAAGGCAAGTTAATAATCAGGATTGCGGAGCGCCTTATCCACAGGATTATTTGCGAGAGGAGCAATTGCGTATAGGGATGAAGTTCAATCGTTTGATTGGCAAATTGTAATGTGATAAAGTAATGGAGAATATGAAGAGAGCATTTAATATAATTTTCATTTTGTTTGTTTTTTGCAACTATGGGTTTTCTCAAAGTGAAGGAAGACAAGCGAAACTAGCGTCTATTGCAATGGGGTTGGTTGATCCGAATATAATTTATGACCCAACGTACTTTGCTCTTGATTATCCCAATGGGGACGTGCCAGCGGATCGAGGCGTTTGCACTGATGTGGTGATTAGAGCGTATCGCAAGTTGGGAATTGATTTGCAAAAAGAAGTGCATGAAGACATGAAAGACAATTTTGGCCTTTATCCTAATAATTGGGGCCTTAAGCGTCCTGATAAAAATATTGACCACCGTCGAGTTCCTAATTTGATGACATTTTTTAGCCGTAGAAATGCTGCGATGAAAATTAGCAATAATTCAGCGGATTATCAGCCCGGAGATATTGTATGTTGGGACTTAGGTGGAGGAGTGCTTCATATTGGTATCATAGTAGATCAAAAATCTTCCGACGGACAAAGGCATATGATTGTCCATAATATTGGCAATGGACAAGTGGTGGAGGATTTCCTTTTTCAATACCAGATCATAGGCCATTATAGGTTTGTGTAGATTGATTAGCAATATGCTTTATTGCTTTTCGCATAGCTATTTTCATTTCATATAATTATTATCTACTTCAAAATTTTTTTTAATGAATCGTAAAATGATATCCTTGGGAGCATTGCTCTTTGGCATTGGCCTTTTAGGCGTGATTTCATTGATTACGCTTGATATACCATTTCCAGAAGATATTCAGGAAGAGTTGAGTAAGAGCTTTAGTCCATTTCAAATCAAATTGCTGATGATGGTAAACCCATTGATTTATTTAAGTCTATCAGTGGTTGTTGGAACATTGTTGTATCAAAAGGTTGACTTTAGGTTGCCATTGTTTGAAAGGTGGCTAGGGATAAGCTCTTCTTCGGTAGATTTTGGGAGTATAGTCAAATATGGACTTGTGGGAGGAATTTTGTCAGGCGTTCTAATATTATTGGTGAGCCTTGGTTTTAAATCGATTATTCCTCCGGAATTGAATGACATAAAAACTCCCTTGTTGGCGAGGTTTCTATATGGTGGAATTGCTGAAGAGATTTTGATGAGATTTGGTTTTATGACCTTTTTGGTGTGGTTGGGCAGCAAGTTGTTGAAAGAAATAAAGCCTTCGATTTATTGGTTTGGAATAGCATTCTCATCAATTTTATTTGGTATTGGACATTTGCCAATAGTGTTTACAGTGGTTGATTCGCCATCTGTATGGTTGTTAATTTATATTGTGTTGGCTAATTCGGTAGGAGGAATCATATTCGGATGGTTGTATTGGAAAAAAGGGCTTGAAAGCAGCATGATAGCTCATATTTTTACTCATATTGTATTGGTTATGGCTATAGCTGTTTTCCATTAATTAAGAAAATAATTTTTAATAAAATGATAAATAAACAAGCAATAAACGAGCTTTCTGAATTGGAAAGCGAACGTTTGTATTTTCGAAAAATTGGACCGCAGGATGCGGAAGATATTTACTCTCTACGATCTCAGGAGACGACAATGAGATACATGGATAGCAAATATCATCAAAGTTTAAAGGACAGCGAGGCCTTTATTCAAGATAATTTGTCGATTCAAACAAAGGGTGAAGGCATGTTTTTCGCCATTATTGAAAAGGAAAGCGGTGCTTTTGTTGGCGATTTTGTGTTTTGGAAAATTGACGACAGACATCATCGCGCCGATATTGGATACATGCTAAAGCCTGATTTTTGGGGAAAAGGCTTCATGCAGGAGACGATGAAGACTTTGTTGGCATATGCTTTTGATGAAGTTGGAATTCATAGCATTGAGGCAAATGTTAATCCTGAAAATGGAAACTCAAGTAGAGCTTTGTTGAAAATTGGTTTTGAAAAAGAAGCCTATTTCAAGGAAAATTATTATTTCGAAGGCAAGTATCTTGATAGCGAAATCTTTTCTTTACTTGAGAGGAATTTTATTCGATAACGAAGCTTGCTAATGGTCTAAAGAGTGTTAAAATGAGGCCATTAGAATTCCCATCAAGACTTGATCAGTGAATATCTGCCCATGCTGATCAAGCATTATTTTTTTTAATTTCCGAAGCTGTCTTTCATAAACTTTTTGATCGACAATGAACCTTGTGCTTCTTTTGCAGTCTTTCCATTCTCGACATTGAGACCAAAGTTCTTTTGATTGAGCATATATATTGCAATATATTTTATAAAAGAAATCGGTTCCCGGCCTTTCGGAAACACTTTTAAGAATGATATCAGGCGGATTGGTTTCATAGAGCCCATTTTGAAGCAAAATCCATACATATTCCTTGTGTTCAGAATCTATGCGATATGTTTTCAGGCAAGCATAGTAATCATCCATCATGACATCATAATATCCAAGCGGCCGACTGTAGCTAAGTCGGTTTTGTTCGTATTGCTCCAGATTTCTGAATAGAATATGTATCAACCCTTCAATCAGGCATTGTCCTAAGCTTGATAATTCTTCTCCTTCATCGGAATAAGCAAAAGTACGCGTATTGTCAAATAATGCTCTTAGATGAGAGTCACTCCACCTGCCTGTGTTTCGCTTTTTGACTTCCGGAAGGAGTTCCATCATGCATGATTGTATGAGGACTTTGGCTCTCTTCAATGCTTTTTTAGCTCTTTTAATGTCTTTGATTTTACAATGTTGACAAAGTAGCGTTGGTGATGCGCAAACAGAATGAATTGCCGAAAGATATCTTTCATATTCTTTATTTCCTTTTAATGGGATTTCAAATTTTAATTTTGAAATCAATTCTGAGTCAGCCACACTGGGTTCCTCTTCCAAAGCGCTAAGCATATCTGTGACAAATGATGGAAAAAGAGACTTGGCCTTAGGAAATTTGCTATATCTTGAATCAGCGTATTTTACAGAGCTGGCTTGTTCTGTTCCAATGACTATAAAGTCCTCGAAGGTTTCATCTTCTGTTTCTCGCGGAGGATTGACAGCTGTAGCCCCTGAGAAATCCCTTACTAATCTCTTTGAAGCTTCGAATTCAATGCGTGATTGTTCTTCATCGGAGCTTTCATTTTGAACAGAGTGAAGACTTCTATGTTCTTCATCGCTTGAAGAAAGAATAGCTTTTGAGGAATGCGAATCTGACTCTTTTAAGGTTTGTGGTTGAAGATGTGAAGCTTTTTTTATGGGAGTCCAATCTATCTGTGCTCCTGCTTCTGGACATTCCAAAGGGTGGCTGTTTGCGCTAATCAAGGAAGGTGTTTTGTTGGAAGTATCATTTTCGATCCCTTGAGGTTGTGAATAAGGGATAGAAACCAAAGGAGAGGGAGGTCTGCGCGCTATTAAAGGGATCTCTCTGGCTTTGTTTTTTTCCCTATTATTTTTCGCTTTAGAATATTTGTACAATGCCTCTTGCCTTTCTTTTTTTTATCAACTTTTTGTGTTTCTAAAAGTTGCGACATGCGTCAAGACAAGTATGAACACTGCTAGTACTATGTTGTTAGAGTAATGATATATCATTGTTTATGTTCAAACAACAAAGCTTCAACGACAGGCAACAATCTGTTTTATCTAAACCTCAAGGTGGTGTCAAGCAATCTCCTCCTATGATGAGCAATACCTTGAATCCTGAAGCTTATCCGATACAAAGAATCAAAGCGACATTGCCTGCCGAGGCATGGAGAAGAGGGTTGGAAAAAGATCCCGCATCCAAGTTTCATGTGAGCGCCACAAGGCACTCGGTGATAGTGCCGGGGGGTAGAGGATATCCGCATTTGACAATAGACATCGAGTCCACTCAATTTTCCAAAGATAGACGCAGTGTGCATATAGAGTTTAGTATGGCTCATTACAGTGTGGAAGAAAAAGGATTGAGAATTCCTTTTTTTGATGATGGAAAAGGACACATGGCTTGTGGCAGAGCATATTCCGAATTGATCAAAAAAGCGTTGAGGCAAATCGATGGATGGACAAAAGGAATGAAAATAGGAGTGTCTTTTGTTGATGACAGAGGTCAGTCATTTGCGGAAATCAAAGCCGCAGAGTTTTTTGAGCATGAAGTCCAGTCTTCTTCCAAAGATGTGGAACAAAATGGGGATGGAGCGGAAGGAGCTTCCGCGGATATGGAAAGTACAGCATCAGCTGAAGAACCAAGGGTAAAGGAGCTGGAAGTTGAAGTGTCGGTACCCAATCCCAAAAAGAAAGGCAAAAAGAAAGGGAAAAAAGAGAATCCATTTGACTGGGAAGCTATGATGGCGGAAGTGGATAAGGAAAGCCAAAAATTAGCTAAAGACACTGGCAAAAAGAAAAAAGGCAAGGCTAAGCCAAAATCAACTTCAACACCGGTAGATAAAGAAAGTTCTGCCGCCCAAAAACCAAATGGAGATGATAGTTTATCCTCCGAATGGTTGGAAAGAGAGCGGATCAGAAAAGAATGGGAAGACTTTCTTGAAATTCCAGATTTTAGCTTGATAGGAGAGGATTTGTATATGGATAAAATGGACCCTCAGGATCTTCAAACGGTAATGTCGCTTTACAATCCTTTTTTGGGAAGATTGGGCTCGCTTTCTAAACGGCAGTTGTCGAAAATGACCGATAAAGTCAAAGGAGTCGATGGGATATTTTCGCGCATGCGAAGCAAGGTTGCTATGGTGTCTTCCGGAAGAATGAAAAAAGACAAAGCTCATCAGCTTATTCAGGACAATATTTCAGAAATAGAACTTATTAGCTCAAAATTGGTCCCCACAGAGATTCATCATGTGAAGGTACATGATTTGGTGCCCGAGATGAAAGAAGAGCATAGGCAGTTGATGCTTCCTTATTATAGAGCTTCTTTTGGCTTGTTTTTTAGCACAATGGGAGTATATTTTTTGAATATCAGGATTTTAGAGTATTATTCTATGATACTTTCTAATATCCTGCATATCAGCAGGCTTCAGACTGATATTGGTTCTGGGTATGAGATTGATTATGAGCACTTTCTCAGGTTGATGATTGATATACAGCATACCCATAGTATTTCCGCGGATGCCATACTTCCTCATGGGATTGACAGTATTGGCATGTTGAGATCGCTTCCAGCTTATCAGAAGAATAAATTCTCGGATTCGCAAAAACAATTGGACAGGGCGATAGAGATTTTCGAATTGTCTCAAGAAGTAGTAAGAAAGACTAGCGGTTTGAGTGTGGAGGAATGGATGAGATTAAATAGTTGTGCCGGGGAAGAAATGGCGGCAGTTTCCTCAAAGTATGCGGAATGCTCGGAAAAGAAGGAAGTGGATGTAGCATCAATTTGCCTGTTTGAGGATAAGAAAAACAACGAAAGAATAGAAGTGGTCGCTAGACTGCTCATGGCTCTTGTCCCAGTTGCAAGTTCTGCGACAGCTGGACCAGCAGGAGGGGAATCAGTGCCAATATCATCAGGAAAATCCAAAAAGAGGAAGTCGAAAGCAAAAACATCATAATTGGCTGTAAGACATGATTATATGTTCTTATATAACTTAATTTTTACGTTGTGGTAATGGATATTGTTACATTTTTTGAAAATTAAATTTAATTGCGATTTTATGAAATATTGCTTGTTGTTGCGTCGTTGAATAAGTGAATAAAGGTTAAATTTTCATCAAGGAGCAAATAAAGGTTAGAGCAACTTGAGGCTACTTGACAAGTCAATTTTTAAATCTAATATGGCATGAAAAATCTCATTTTATCAGCAGCATTGGTATTATTTTGCATTGCAAATTCATTTGCGAGTTCCAGTATTGAATCAGAGAAAGTCACTATCACTTATGAGGATCTTACATTCAGCAAGGCGAAAGGTTTGAAAGAATCGCTTTTGGTAAATATCGGCAAAGAAGGATGGATGCAAAGAAACGACACGCAAAAAATCAAAATGCGTAATGAAACTGAAATTGCGACGCTTTCTATTATTGAACTAGATAACGGTCTTTACTCCGTGGAGCTAAATGCTCCCAGCGAAATTGTAGGGAAAGTCAACCCTGTTTCGCGTCAATATGGAAGAAAGTAAGTAGGCGATACATTTGAATGAACTTCAGATCAATTAAATAAGATTTGTAAGTTTTCGTCAAGTTCTGTTTTTAAACTCCGTGTTCTTTATGAATCGGAGTTTTTTTATGCTCATCTCTTTTTTTAATAATTGATAAGATAGGGGAATAGCCATCGATTTACTGTAATAATGATTCGATTTGACATAGTTGCGATAATTCAGTCAGGACAAAGATGAATATTGACAAGTTTTTGAAAAACAGATATAGCAGGCTAGATTTGCTTTCTAATTTCATAAAGCGATACGAATGAATTTTACAGCGATAGATTTTGAAACGGCAAACTCCAACAGACAGAGCGTTTGCTCTGTGGGCTTGGCTATTGTCAGGGATGGAGAAGTGGTGGAGACTATTCATCGTCTGATCAAGCCAACTCCTAACTATTATAATGGCATCAATATTTCCATACATGGCATTACGCAGAGCATGACTGAAAATGAACAGACTTTTGATGAAGTATGGCAGGATTTGAGATGCTACATTGAGAACCAACCCATGTTGGCGCACAACGCTTCTTTCGACTTTAGTTGTTTAAGATATGTGATGGATGCTTACGGCTTGACTTACCCGGATTTGAATTACCATTGCACGATGGTGATGGGCAAGAAGATGTTTCCTGAGTTGTATAACCATAAATTGCCGACATTATGCGATCATTTAAATGTATCAGGCCTGCAACACCATGATGCTGAAAGCGACGCGCTGGCTTGCGCTCAATTATTTTTGGAGATAGCAAAGCGATCGGATGCTTCCTCTCTTCGAGAGTTTATGGCCAGTAGTGGGTTTACTCCCGGAAAATTGTATGATGGAGGCTATGTGCCTTTTCGTAAAAAATAATGCTTCCTTTTACTTTTGAAAGTGTGTTCAGAGTTAAATGAAATTTGGCTAATGAAAGCTTAATTTGTAATAGAGGTATATTGGAATGGAAGTTGAACTAGTGATAACTGCCGTTTAGCTTAAGAGAGATTCATTTAAAAATTTAACGAATCTTTAGGATCAAAATACTTCCTTCCATATGCCGAAAAGTTTAGATTTCAAATCCAGAATTGTTATCGTGACAGTGATGGCAGCCGCTATCATTGAAATTTTGGATGCCACAGTTGTGAATGTTGCCTTGCCGTATATTATGGGTAGCTTAGGCTCGACAATCACAGAGGTTGGGTGGGTGATTTCGGCTTATGCTATTTCCAATATCGTGATGGTGGCGCTATCGCCATGGATGAGCGCGAAGTTGGGAAGAAAAAGATTTTATACGTTTTCGATATTGATATTTACGGTCTCATCTCTTTTTTGTGGTATATCAGATACTACAGGCAAGTTGGTTTTATTTCGATTTTTGCAAGGCTTGGGAGGAGGAGCTTTGTTGGCGACATCCCAAGCTATATTGGTGGAAACCTTGCCTAAGGAAAAAATAGGCTTAGCCAATGCGCTTTTTGGTGGCGGGCTGATGGTTGGTCGTACATTAGCTCCTTTGGTTGGCGGGTATTTTACGGAGTATATTTCATGGCACTGGGTGTTTTTTATCAACTTGCCTATAGGTTTTGCCGCATGCATTTTATCATACATATTCATTAGCGAACCGAAAGATGTCAGGAAGGTGGACTCATTTGACTGGTGGGGATTCTTGCTTTTGATTGCCGGGGTAAGTTCTCTTCAAATTGTGTTGCAAAACGGCCAGGAAGCGGCGTGGTTCACATCCGATTATATTTATGTACTGACGATAGTTGCTTTTTTGAGCTTGACCTTGTTTATCATGCGTTTGCTCACGGCAGAAAAGCCTTTGATTGATATTAAAGTGTTCAAGGATATTTCCTTTACTTCGGGAACGATAATTCTGTTTATAGTGAGTATAGGGATGTCATTGTCATTTCTTGTGTTGCCTTTGTTCGTGATTAATATATTGGATTATTCGCCATTTCAGATCGGTTTGATTGCTTTGCCGGGAGGTATTACTTCGCTGGTTCTTTTGCCTATACTTGGCAAGTTGCCGCAAAAGAAGATACATTTGATAATTTATTTGTCGGCTGGAAATATTTGCGTGTATATCTTTGGATATATGCTGTCTCATATAAATTTGTATGCAGGGCCTTTTGATTTTTTGATACCAGTAATCATAAGAGGATTGGGATTCTCTTTGATTATCATTTCCCTTAATACGATTGCTTTGATTCATATTCGGGGTAAACTAATCCCTGAAGGCACGGCGGCCCTCCATTTATTGAGAAAGATAGGAAATGCCTTGGGAGTGGCTTTTGCCACGGAATTTATACTCGTACGCACGGATTTTCATTTTAATTGGGTGAAAGGTTATGTTAATCCTGTTAATAGAGTAACGAATGATTATCGCGCTGATTTGCTTGCTGCTTTCGATAGTTTTTCAGCGGACATGGACTTTTTGAATAAAACAATTGATATAAAACTATACGACGATGTGCTTTTGCAAAGCACTTTGTTGACTTATTTGGATTGCTTCATGATGGTTGGTTATTTTTTCTTATTATGCATACCTCTAGCTTTCATTGCATTGATCAAACCTAAAAATCCAGAAACAGTTGAAATCTCAAACTCATGATGAGATTTTCTTTTTTAGCAATATTCATAAGTGTGATTGAAATAAATTTAGTAAGTGACTATTGCTTTCATTATTAATGACATTTATCATAAAAAATGAATTATTTGTCATATTATTAATTATTTATAAAGTTTATGTGTTTAAATGGTTGAAAATAGTTGTTATAAAAGTTAGATTTGCGTCGTGAATTTCAAAATGAGCCAGGTATGGAAAGTATCCTGTAATTTTTTTTGATTTTTTTATTTTTAAAAGTAGGGGGTTTAACTCTGAAAGTGTAGTTAATGTAGACGTTCGATTTTACTTTTTATATTAATTGTTATGCTAAACTCATTCAATAAACACAAGGCTAATAAAACTCAATCTTCTGTTGCTCTTTATTTAAGCGATGGAGCATCTTTGCCGGAAGAGATAAAAGTCAAGCTGGGAACTGCTGATATCATACCTGTAGACGTTGATAGCAAGGACCCCGATTACTTTGATGTGCATGAGAAATTGTTTGACAAATTGATCTTCGCAGATGTCGTGGTGATTAATTTAGCTGTTTACAAGGAGCATTCTCCGATGATAGTCAGCTATGTGAACTCAATTTCCAGTGTGCAAGTGGTTGTTTTTTCAGAACATGAAAGTCCAATTATGGATTCTTTGATTGGTTCAAAGAATGTGAGGCATTACACATGCAAACCCAAGCATAAGCCTGCAATATCGACGCCTTTGCAATCTAGAAGGTTGTCAGCAGTGTAATTAGAACGAATAGATTTGTAACCTTTATTCAATAATTTGATATACCCCGCAATAATGCATGCCAGTTTTTGCGGGGTTTGTTTTGCCTATTTATTGGTAACGACTATGGATAATGGCTCGATTCTTCCTATGGTGTGTATACCGCTATGATAGCCGGGTTCTGTTAATTTTTTATCTTCAAGCACTCTAGGATGAGCTTGAATTTGAACAGAGATCGCCTTGAATTTAAAATCAGCCATAATTCTTTTTGCGATCACTTTGCTTAGCACTTCCCAAGTAGTGTTCAGTGGATATTCTTTTGAAATTTGAATGTATCCTAATGTAATATCACGGACTTTCCGATAATCCACATAATGATCATGATGGTTCTGTTCATCCGAATATCTGTATTTGACAAAAATGTTTACTTCCGTATTGCTTTGACGATTTGTTTTTTGATCAAGAATTTGGAAAATGAAATCTTGAGTACCTTCCGATGAGATGGCTTCAACATTCGCATTTGCCTGATCAGTGTATGAAGATGTCAATAAAAACAGTGATAGGAGTAGTACGCTGAAATAAGGAGTTGTTTTGAGCATGATTTTTTATTTTCCAACCAACAATATTGGCTTAAGTTTTATTGATTTGTGCTTTCGGAGAATTAATGCTTGAGTGATTACATTGGTACTGGCTTCAACGGAGATACAATGTTGGTGATTCCTGATGTTACCATCTGAACAGCGATCATGGTAAGTATCAATCCCATAATTCTAGAAATGATATTGATAATTGATGGTCTAACATTTTTGGTGACAAAGATAGACGAAGAAAAAACGATAAAGGTTAATGTGCAATTGATTAGCAATGCGGCGATGACCAAGAGGGTATAGATAAATTCGCTTTTGGTGTTTGCGAAACTTATCGTTGTAGAAATAGCGCCTGGTCCGGCAAGCAAGGGGATGGCTAAAGGACTAATGGAAATATCCGAATCAGGCAGATCCTCTTCAGGCAAAGCATTTTCTATTCTCTCCTTCATGATTTTTTCATCGGTATGGGTTTTTTGCAAACCGGATTTTTTACCCATAACCAAAGGCAATGCAATCAGGAATAATATGATGCCACCGGAGATTTTCAAGCTGGAAATCGTAACGCTGAATATATCGAATATAAGTTTGCCTCCCAGAGCGAAAAGACTAAGTATGATGAATGTAATCACAAGAGCTTTGAAAGCGGTTTTTCGGCGTTGAGTGTCCGACATATCCTGAGTGAGGCTGATGAATAGCGGTAGGTTTCCTATTGGATTCAATATGGCGAAAATACTGGTTGCGACTGTAATGATGAAGGTGTAATCTATGTTCATTGTGGAATTAGCGTGTGAAAAAACTATTTGGACAATATGTTAATCTTATTGCAGGATTATTGTTGCCATTTGAAAGCGTATTTCTTACGAAAATAGTCGTATAAATGAGCGCATTGAAATGCTAAAACCAGTGTTTGCTCCGTTTACTTTTTGCTTTTGGCTATGCTGGTATGTCGAAACTTTCAAAATGAAAAAAGGTAGAAGTTTTGCATGCCATATAGTTAGCCAAGTCTTTGGCAAATGATTATTTAATACGTTTAAGATGAAAGCGAACGAAATAGAGAATATTGAACTTGATTACTTAAGCTTTGATGATTATCAAGAGCTTAAAGAGGCGATGATGCAAGTTTACAAGGGCATGGAGGAGAGTTATTGGAGTGCAAGTCAAATAAAGACATTGATCAATAAGTTTTCCGAAGGCCAAGTTGTTATAAAGGTTAATGGTCAATTGGCAGGCTGTGCTTTATCGATTATCGTTGACTACGGTAGTTTTGATGAAAATCATACGTATAAGGAAATAACGGATAATTATTCATTCAATACGCATGATTCTAATGGAGATGTGCTTTACGGCATTGAGGTTTTTATTAAGCCGGAATTTCGAGGCCTGAGATTAGGTAGAAGATTGTATGATTATCGAAAGGAATTATGCGAAAAGTTGAACTTGAAAGGAATTGTCTTTGGAGGAAGAATACCTAATTATCATAAATATGCCAAGCAATTGACGGCCAAGGAATATATTGAGAAAGTCA
Organism: Aureibacter tunicatorum; assembly: GCF_036492635.1. Lineage (GTDB taxonomy): Bacteria > Bacteroidota > Bacteroidia > Cytophagales > Cyclobacteriaceae > Aureibacter > Aureibacter tunicatorum. The sequence continues at coordinate 3,917,973 of NZ_AP025305.1, read as the reverse complement.
AGCGCAAGGAAATTCATGATCCGGTATTGAATTTTCAAATGTCAAATGATTTCCAACCTTCTCGAATTCTTAAGAATTACCTCGAGGGAGATACCGATTCCAGTGAGTTTGCGGTATTATTGGAATGGAAAAATATCTATTATGAAAAGCCAAGCGACAAGGCTTCGAGTAAAAAGAAGGTTGTAAGGTTGGGTTTGATACAATGGCAAATGAGATTGTATGAAAATCTTGACGATCTGATGAAGCAAGCTGAGTATTTTGTGGACTCTGTCTCCGCTTATCGATCAGATTTTGCCTTGTTCCCTGAGTTTTTCAATGCCCCTTTGATCGCTGACTCAAACCACCTTTCAGAGGCGCAGGCTATACGTGAATTGGCAAAGTTCACAGGCAGTATCGTCGAAAAATTTTCCGAGTTCTCAATATCATATAATATCAATATCATCACTGGAAGCATGCCTGAGATGAAAGATGGCATCTTATACAATGTGGGGTATCTGTGCAAGCGAGATGGAACGGTGGAAAGGTATGAAAAGATTCATATTACACCGGACGAGACGCAAGTGTGGGGAATGCAGGGAGGCAATGAGATAAAAACCTTTGATACGGATTGTGGCAAAATAGGTGTATTGGTCTGTTATGATATCGAATTTCCTGAATTGAGCAGAATTTTAGCGGATGAAGGTATGGATTTGCTTTTTGTTCCATTTTTAACAGACACTCAAAATGGCTATTCGAGAATTAGAAATTGCGCTCAAAGCAGAGCCATTGAAAATGAATGTTATGTAGCAATAGCCGGAAGTGTGGGCAATCTGCCTCAAGTGGACAACATGGATATCCAATATGCTCAATCAGCCGTTTTCACACCTTGTGATTTTGCTTTTCCTTCCACTGGAATCAAAGCTGAGGCAACTCCCAATACGGAAATGATATTAATTTGCGATGTGGATATAGATTTGTTGCGTGAGTTGAATCAGTTTGGCAGTGTTCGAAATTTAAAAGACAGGCGTAAAGATTTGTATAAAATTATTCGAAAGTCATAGAATTTTGAAAATAAAAAAGCGATGAAAAACCATCGCTTTTTTATCAGTCGGTTATGATTTTGCTATAGCCATTTCCTGTTTTATGCAATCTGATTTGAGTTGGAATTCTTTCCTGTAGCTCAGGCACATGGGATATGATCATGATTTTTTTGTTCGTAGTATTCTGCAATGTTTCCAAAGTAGAAAGAGCTTCCTCTAGAGTATCCTTGTCCAACGTTCCAAAGCCTTCGTCTATGAACAAGCTTTCGATCTGAATACGTTGGCTGGCCATCTCAGAAAGTCCCAAAGCCAGAGACAAAGACAATAAGAATGTTTCTCCACCACTCAGTGTGCGGATAGCTCTGATATCCTCTCCCATTTCCATGTCTTTGACAAAGAGGTCATCGATTTTTTCGCCTTCTTTCTTGCTGTGCACAGTGACAAAACGATATCTAGGGCTCAAGGAATCCAAGTGCTTATTGGCATATTCGAGAAGAATTCCAAGCATTAGGCTCTGAGCATAATCATTGAATTTGTCACCTGAAGCAGAACCGATCATATCATTGAGACAAATCCATGTTTTGAGTTCTTCTTCTTTTTTTGAAATGGACTTAAGAAGTTTTTCTGCCTCTTTTTCATTCTTGGCGCTGTGATTTAGTTCAGCTTTTTCTGATGCGACTTTGTCTTTGACTTCATCGATCCTAAGTTCTGTTTCCGCAAGTCTGCGTTGGTTCTCTTCTTTATCCAAAGGCTCTAAGAATACGATTTCTTCCAGCTTTTCTTTGCGTTCGAGTATGTTGACTTTTGCTCCGGAGATTTGGGATTTGTTAACTTCCAGCTGTTTGTTTTCAGCTTTCAGTTCTTCAATATTTTTCAACTCCAATGCTTGTTGGAGATCTTCCAATGTCTCAAAACCTTTTTCAACTGACCTAGCCAATAGATTAAGTTGCTTCTCCTGAATATCCTGCTCCATCTGCTCGATTTGACTTACTGTCTTCTGCAGATTGGTAGTTTGATTTTCTTTTTCGGTCTGGTTTTTCACCAGCGCTTCCTTGACTTCGGTGACAGCTTTGGTACGAATATCTTTTTCCTGCTGATAGTTTTCTCGTTCTGCCTCCACCTTTTTGTCGCCAAACAATGCCTCCCGAGCATTTTTAAAGCCCTTGGACTGCTCTTTGGCTACTTGATATTGAGCATCGACCTGATGATATTCGACATTGACCTGATCAAAAGCAGTGTTAAGGTTAGTCAGATCATTTTCTGCCAGCTTAATATCATTATTTAACTGATCGGCTTTATCTTTTTTCAATGTATAATCCTCAGACAACAGTTTCAGCTCATTGATATCCGCACTGAAAGCCTGATATGGAGCAAACAAAGATTTAAAACTCTCCTGCGAAGCCTGCCATCTCTTATACGATTGTTGTATTCTGTCAAAGACAAGTAAAAATTTTGAATACTTCTCTATCCTCTCAACTAACTTTTTATCTTGTTTAATAAGCTCCAACTGTGTAAAAAGATTGTGAGGAATTTCAGAGAACAAGTACTTGAACTTGTTATCATAATTTGTTTTTTCATTGTTCAAGGCAATAAGATCTTTTTCTGCCTTACTAATTTCCATATCCACAGCCTTCAAGGAGGTTTGCCCTGCTACTTTCTTTTTTTCAAAACTTTGAAGTTCTACCGTAAGCTTCTTAAGATATTTATTGATCTCCTCCAGCTGTTTTTCAGCTTGCTTAGTCTCGTCAATCTGGTCTTCTTTATGCTCAAATGGATGATCCAAACTTCCGCAGACAGCACAAGGCTGACCTTTTTGCAGTGATTTTCTAAGACCCAGTACCGACTTATTATTTTCCAACTTCAGTCTTTCAACTTTAGCCTTAAGCTCAGTCTCACTCAGTTCAGTATGTTGAATCGCTATTCTCTGCGCTTCGACTTCTTTGTCTATTTGTTTCAGCTCTTTGTCCAGCGAAGTTTTGCGTTCCAAGGCTTCTTTTTTCTGTTGGCTTAGCTTCGCAATATTTTGATAGTGATCTGAAGCTTTTTCGAGCAGTATTTCGGCTTCAGTGTACTTTTCTATATCCCAATCATTAAAAATTCTTTGACCTTTAGCCTCATTTAGCTCACTTTCAGTCTTAAACTTCCAATTATCCAGGTGATCAGTAAACTGAGAATCATTGAGAATTATTTTTACTCTCTTTAATAAACTTTGATCTTCAATACCCGAAACTTCCTGATCAAAGTGTGATTTGTATTCCAATGATTGTGCTTGGGCACTTTCGAGCTTGCCAAGTTCTGAAGAAAGACTTTCGAGCGAAGCTTTCTCCTTGAGCCATTCGGTTAGTTGTGTCTGATTTTTGTCTAGTTCCTGAAGTTGCTGTTGGCTTTGTGCTTTCTTGGACTCTGTTTCCTTTTTCTTTTCAGAAGTGTCCTTTAGCCTTACGGCAAATGATTCCGCTTCTGCGTTGAATTTATCTATTTCCTTGTCATACCCTTCCACACTTTTCCATAGCGTTTCAAGCATGTCTTTTTTATGAGTCCATTCCAAAAGTGACTGGTCAGTCATTTTTTGATTCTGGTTTAAGACATTCCATTGATCCTCGAATGATTGAAGGCTTTGGTCTAGTTTTTCTTTTTCTTGATTTAGGTTTTTCAGAGCGACTTTTTGATCATTCAAGCTTTTCCAATCCGCTTGCAATGGCAGTGCGGATTCAAAAAGTTCCAACGATATTTTTTTCGGTTCAAAAGTCTGAAGTTCTTCCTTTAACTTATTTTCTTTGGATTCCAAGGCTGAGAGCTCTTCCAGTATCTTGTCGAAGTTGTCGAAATTGTCTTTGGTCTTTTTATACTTTGACAGAACAAGAGCTTCCTTATCCAATTGCTCGGTGTATTCCAGAAGCTTTTTTTCTATCTCCTCTTTTTCTTCTATCGACAGTACATTGATTCGTTCTTTGTCTTTGTACAGTTCTTCAAGTTCTTTTTTTCTTTGGTCATAAGCTTGATAAGCTTTGATTGAAATATCTCGAAAGTCAAACGAACGGGTAACTTTTTCCAAAAGCTGATTGCGCTGTTTGCGATCCGCTTTCAAGAGCTTAGCGAATTCACCTTGCGAGAGCATCACAGCTTTTACAAACTGATCATAATGAAGTCCCACGATATCTTCGATTACCGGCACTACTTTATTTTCTCTTCCTTCAGCCAAAATGACTCCTTGGTCATCACCGGAATATTTCAATTCGGAAAACTCCATGCGATAATTTCTGATCTCGTTTTTAGCTTCGCCTCGCTGACCTTTGCTCGCCGTCCAATGCGCTCTGTAATGACTTGCTTTGCCGTCTTTGACTACTTCAAAATCCACGGAAGAAATGGCTTCGCTTTCTCCTCTGGTAACTAACCCGCCGGATTTCTCAAGTTCATTGGCGGAGACTTTTTGATAGCGCGGAGTCTTATTGTAAAATGCTAAAAGAATAGCATCCAAAAGTGTCGATTTACCTGCTCCTGTTGGTCCTACTATGGCTACCAGTTCGGACTGGGCTAGGCTTCCTTCATTAAAATCAACTAAATGCTTTCCTTTCAGGGAGTTTATGTTTTTTATAAAAATGCGGTTAATTTTCATGGTTTAGAGGCTAGTGAGATTCGTTTTCCAATGATTCGAATGCAGAGACAACATTCTGCTTCATGTTTTCATCCAAGTCAGTATCCTTGTTGAGCATATCAAGAAAGATATTTTTTGCCGTAAAATTCTCTTGAGAAATTTTCTCATGATCGTAAAGCGAGGAAGCTGTTTCGCTCTTTTTCTCAAAAGCATACGTATACTTTGCGACCAAACTGTGTTCCTGCCTTTGATGCCATTGGTTTTTCCACTCATCGATTTTGGATCTGAGCAAAGGATCGTAAAGCTCTTCTTTGACATGCACTTCTACCAGATTTGGAAAGAAAGAAGCGACGCTTCCCAGAGTTTCAGCTTTAGATGTAATATTGTCAAATGTTCCTTCCAGACGAACTAATTTCCTGTATGCAGGTATTTTTATAGCTTCAATATTTTTGATCTTGTTGTCAGTTTCGATAAGCCACATTTTATGCTCGTAGTTTCTTTCGGAAAAACTCAATGGGTAAGGCGAACCCGAATAACGAACTTCCGTTTTCGTATCGAATTTTTGAGCTCTGTGTATATGTCCCAAGGCTACATAATCAAAGATGGAAGAAAAGATATCAGCACTCACACCAGCTTGATGTCCCATTTGAATCGGACGTTCTGAATCCGAATCTTCAGATTCCGCTCCAGCAGTAAACAAATGCCCCATAGCTATCACAGGCTTTTCTTCCGTATTTATCTGTTGAACTTTCTCAGCCAATTCATTATAAAAATCCCTGAGAGCTTTTTTCATTACTTCAGAGCGTTCCAAGCTACCGGCTTCCGCTGATGATTTTCTTAAGTCTTGATCTCTTAAAAATGGAACAGCCACGACATACATTTCGATATTGTCGCCATTTTTTACAGGAATAATATGCTCATTTCTATTCTCATGAACATCGCATACCACAGAAACATTTAAGTGTTTCAAAATATTGCTTGTGATGCGTAGCGTGCTTTTGCCATCATGATTGCCATCGGTTATGATTACTTGCTTTGGATATTCAGCGGAATAAAGCTTGGCTAAAAATTGTGTGTATATTTCCTGGCTTTGAAGGTTCGGATATGCCGTGTCAAAAATGTCGCCTGCTATAAGCAACAAATCCACTTGTTCTTTTAGCATATAAGATGAAATCCAATCTAAAAAAGCCTGCTGATCTTCTAGCAAGTCAAAACTATGCAGTCTTTTCCCCAAGTGCCAGTCGGCAGTATGCAATATTTTCATAAGTTGATCAATTTGGATACTAAAATATGGAAAGTCGCATATAATTGAATAAAGAAGAATGAAAATTTACTTTGAAAAAGCATCGATCAAGTATTGATCAGCACATTATGGAAGATTTATTCGAGCTTGTTTTTAATGAGTATAAGTAAATTGGTTAAATAATATTTTGTTAAGATTATAAGTTATTTTGAATTGTGAATTTGAAAAATATTGTCTTAATTTTTTGCCTAAAAAATGTCTTTTTTGGATTGTGTGCCTTATTTTGTAATTAATTTAACCTAAGCGAGATAGCTAGGAGAATTCAAACTTTGAAGGTCTCCAAACACTAAACACAAACAAAATTACCTGCCTATGATTGTTTTATTACTTACTGTCTTTGCAGTGGGCTATGTGGGCATAGCCACTGAACACAATATCAATATTGATAAATCAGCAACAGCATTGCTGACAGGAATACTTTGCTGGACCATATTCATAACCATGGCGGATGTTCCTTCCGAGTTTCTTTCCAGAGAAGAATTTGCAAAGCATATTACCGAGGGAGTTTTTCTTGAGCATGTAGGAGACATTGCAAGCATCTTGTTCTTTTTAATGGGCGCAATGGCAATTGTTGAATTGATTGACGCTCACGGATCATTTGACCTGATGACAAGAAAAATTACAACTCAAAACATCGTGACACTGTTGTGGATCGTAGTTTCATTTACTTTTATCTTGTCAGCGGCGTTGGATAATCTTACTTCCACAATAGTCATGATTTCGATCTTGAGGAAGTTGATTAAGAATGTGAAGATGAGAATGCTGTTTGTATCTATGGTTGTTTTGTCTGCTAATGCAGGTGGAGCATGGTCGCCTATAGGGGATGTAACGACGACCATGTTATGGATTGGAGGACAAATCACTACTTTGGCGATTGTAAAGTCACTGATAGCGCCAAGTATCATTTGCATTATCGTACCGACTGTTCTAGTGTCAGCGATATTAAAGCGCAAAAGGTTTGAGTTAGGAAAGATTCCCGGACAGGGCAATGATGAGTTGTTCTACCATAACGAGCAACTTGGAGTGGATGAGTTTGAAAAGAAACTTGTATTTGCAGTTGGAGTTGGTTTGTTGTTGTTTGTTCCGATATTCAAGACTTTAACGCATTTGCCTCCTTTTGCTGGAATACTATTTGGTTTGGGCGCATTGTGGTTGTTGACTGAAATACTGCATAGAGCAAAGCCTCATAAGTTGAGAAAAGAATTGTCGGTTGTTGGAGTGTTGAAGAAGGTTGATATGCCTTCCGTATTGTTCTTCATGGGAATATTATTGGCTATTAGTGCTTTGGATGTCGCTAAAATTCTGGAAACCACTGCTCATTGGCTAGATACGACTATTCAAAATAACACTATAGTTGGCTTGGCTATCGGATTGCTTTCTGCTGTAGTGGATAATGTTCCTTTGGTAGCTGCCAGCATGGGTATGTATTCATTGGAAACATTTCCTCAAGACCATGCATTTTGGCAGTTTATCGCATATTGCGCAGGAACAGGCGGGAGTTGCTTGATCATTGGTTCGGCGGCAGGAGTGGCCGCAATGGGTATGGAGAGAATCAGTTTTGGATGGTATTTTAAAAATATCAGCTTTTTGGCTTTGATCGGTTATTTGGCTGGAGCGGTTGCTTATCTAGCCAGCATAGGAACTTTTAAAATATAGAGGAGATTATTATTGAATGAAAGTGCCTGCTAAGTTACTCGCTTAGCAGGCATTTTTTTATTTTTTAATCCATAGGATATCCATGTTGTTGTTTCTTTCAAGGAGAAAGTTTCTGTCGAGTTTTTGAGGTTGCTCTCCAATTTTTCCAATATCGTATGGCTCAAAATTGTAACTTTCCAAAAGCTCAAGACAAAGAGCCGGATCTATTCCCCCTTTTCTCATATATCCAGGAGAGTATTCGACAAGCATTTTAGGCACGAATTCCAAGGCTTTTTTTCCTCCAAGAAAAGCGAAGTACTCAAAACCTTCAATGTCCATTTTTAGGAATTTTATTCGTTTGGGGTCAATATTATTTTTTTCAATAAAGTCATCCAGACTTATCGTATTGATTTCCACAGTCTCTGTGCCGTTGATGTCAAGCAACGAATGTCTACCACCATTGCTTTTTTTATATAAGTGCAAATTCTTGGTTTCCGTTTTATCAGATACTCCCATTTGGTGAGCGGAAACATTTGAGGAAGCATTATGAGCTAAATTCGCTTGAAGCAAAGAGAAATTGCTTGGGTCGGGCTCAAAAGAATGGATATGAACATTCTCGGATATTTGACTGGATAGCAATGACGAGTACCATCCAATGTTTGCTCCAATGTCCAAGATGATGTCGTTGTCTTCAAACGATAGATCGTTCAATAAAAAGTTGGAAAGCCGTTCTTCGTAAATTCCTTTTTTGTAAATCTCTCTTCCCACACAATCTGGAGAGAAAAATTCGAATTTGAGATTGAATTGATCTGATTTTCCTTTGATAGTTTTTTTTTGCAAGATGAATCTTTTAAAAAAGTATCCTGCGGATTTCATATAGTATTCTGTATCCTTCATTTCGTAAAAATTATTTTGCAATAGGCTAAAACCTTATAAAAAAGCAATTTTCATGCTTGATAATTAATGAGATAGAAGGCAATTTGAGAAAATAATAAAGGGAAACAAAATGTTTCCCTTTATTATTTAGAATGCTATATAACAATAAGTTATCTAATATAGTTCTGGAAATCTGTCTGGATAGCATTCCGATATGATTTCATATGCTTTGTCAAAAATTGTTTCGGGATTTGGTTTGGAGAAATAATCTCCGTCAGTACTGTAAGCTGGTCGATGTTCTTTAGCGGAAATTGTCGCTGGAGCAGAATCAAGGTATTTATATGCATCTTGTTCTTCCACGACCTTTTGCATCATATATGCGGACGCTCCGCCTGGTGCGTCTTCGTCAGCAAAAATCACTCGATTTGTTTTCTGAATGGATTTTATAATATCGTGATGAACATCAAATGGAAGCAATGTTTGCACGTCTATAACTTCAGCACTGATACCTGTTTGTTCAAGTTTATTGGCTGCGTCAAGTACGATTCTGCACATTGCGCCGTAAGTCACGATTGTGATATCATTTCCTTCTTTCAGAATTTCAGGTTTTCCTAGCTCAAGATTCATTTCGCTTAAGTTGCTAGGCATGATTTCTTTTTGACGATATGCATTGAGGCATTCCACCATAACCGCAGGTTCGTCACTGGCGATTAATGTGTTGTACATTCTGGCTGCTTGCGTGAAGTTTCTAGGCACTAGCAATCGAATGCCTCTTAAGCTGCCGAGTATCATGCTCATAGGCGAACCGGAATGCCATATTCCTTCAAGCCTGTGCCCTCGTGTTCTGACAATCATAGGAGCTTTTTGCCCACCTTTGGTTCTGTATTGCATGCATGCTACATCGTCAGTGAGTGTATTCAGAGCATATACTAGATAATCGAGATATTGAATCTCAGCGATAGGCTTTAGACCTCTCATTGCCGCGCCTGTGCCTTCTCCGATGATAGTCATTTCTCGAATACCTGTATCATGAATTCGGAGTTCGCCGAATTTGTCTTGCAACCCAGCCATGCCTTGGTTTACGTCTCCGATCTTTCCAACGTCTTCTCCAAAAGCAAATACTCTGGGGTCATTAGCGAATAATTGATGAAAATAAGCGTTGATGATTTCCCTGCCATCCACTTCATCAGCGTTATCGTCATAAGCGGGAGCAATAGGAGTGATTTGAGAAATGGATTGGTTGGATTCGCTGTATTGGTGGGAACTGTATTCGTCGGTATATTTTTCTAGCTTAGTCTTTAGCCACTTGTTAAGCTCGTTTCGTTCAGCAGAACTTTCATTTCGAGTCAATCGCAAGACCGATTTGCATGTTTTTATTATATCGGTTTTTAATGGATTGGGTTTGGTGGAAAGTTTTTGGATTTCAGGTTTTATAAATGCCCCGGAAGATGACTTGGCTTGAAGCTTGTTTAAAACATCTATCGCTTCATCATAATCCACTTTAATTGAATTACGATACGCTTTCCATGCTTTGTTTTTGGCTTCTTTGACTTCTTTTTTCGCCGTGTTTTCTATTTGTTGCAGATCCTCTTCTGTGGCAATGTTCTGATCCAAGATCCATTGACGCATTATCTTGATGCAGTCATATTCCTTTTCCCAATTCAGCCTTTCTTCAGACTTGTATCTCTCATGAGAACCAGATGTCGAGTGTCCTTGAGGTTGTGTTATTTCATCGACATGTATCAACGATGGAATATGCTCTGATCTGGCTATTTCAGCGGCTGACGCATATGCTTTGCAAAGCTCCACATAATCCCAGCCTTTGACTTTGAAGATTTCCAATCCTGCTTCAGAATCGGTTTTTTGAAAACCAGCCAAAGCTTCGGAAATGCTTTCTTTTGCCGTTTGATATTTATTTGGAACAGAAATGCCATACCCATCGTCCCATACAGAATGTATGATTGGAAGTTGCATGACAGCGGAAGCGTTGATCGCTTCAAGAAATACTCCTTCCGATGTGGATGCATTTCCAATGGTATGAAAGACCACCTCGTTTCCATTTTCGGAGAAAAGATTGTCTTTGGGAAGCTCATGGCAGTGTCTGTAATACTTGGAAGCATAGCCCAAACCGATGGTTCTGGCAGTTTGACCTCCTGTAGAAGATACATCCGAAGCCGTGTTTTTGACGCTTTTTTGATCTTTCCATAGACCTTGTTCGTCAAGAAGACGAGTACCGAAGTGGCCGTTCATCATTCTTCCCCCAGAAGAAGGGTCGGCATTTAAGTCGGTATGAGCGTATATTTGCGCAAAATACTCTTGCACAGTGATGCTGCCGATAGCGAATATAAAGGTTTGATCACGATAATATCCTGAACGCCAATCTCCTTGTTTGAAAGCTTTGGCCATAGCCACTTGCGCGACTTCTTTGCCATCTCCAAATATGCCGAATTTGGCTTTTCCCATGAACACCTCTTTCCTTCCCGTAAGGCTTACTTCACGGCTGAGATATGCCGTTGTGTAGTCTTTAAGAATTTCCTCGTTTGACAGGCGAATATCATTCAAAATTTTTATATCTGGCACAATCTATATTTATTTATATTAAATCAAAAAGTGAAGAATTGTCAGGCAAAAATAGTCAATCTATTCCAAAGAGCCAATTCGCTTCTTTCACTTGCTTATAATAAGTACGACAGAGCGATGTACATTGTTTGTTTGCGGATGGTGGCTGTGGATTGCTAATATGCGCGAAAGGTTATATTGGGCTTGCTTATCTGTAACTTTTTTATATTTTTAAAAAAATATGCCTTCAGCCAATGATTATTTTAAAATATCTTCATAATTTACGCACAGTTTAAGGATATTATAATTTTAAGGATATGATAATCGGAGTACCTAAGGAAATCAAGAATAACGAAAACAGGGTAGCTTTGACGCCTGCCGGAGCCAGCGAATTGGTGAAGAATGGGCATGATGTTTATGTTCAAGCTACAGCAGGTTTAGGGTCAGGATTCTCTGACGAGGAGTATGTGACTGCGGGAGCTAAGATTTTGCCTACTATAGAGGAAACTTATGCTATCGCTGAGATGATCATGAAGGTAAAAGAGCCTATTGAGCCTGAGTACAACTTGATCAAGGAAGACCAATTGTTATTCACATATTTTCACTTCGCTTCTTATGAGCCGTTGACTAAGGCTATGATTGAGAACAAGTCTGTGTGCCTTGCTTATGAGACGGTTGAAAAAGAGGATAGAAGCTTGCCTTTGTTGATTCCTATGTCTGAAGTAGCTGGTAGAATGGCGACTCAAGAAGGTGCTAAGTACTTGGAGAAGCCATTGAAAGGTAGAGGCATATTGCTAGGCGGCGTGCCGGGAGTGAAGCCTGCCAAAGTATTGGTGCTGGGTGGCGGTATCGTAGGTACGCAAGCTGCTAAAATGGCTGCCGGACTAGGTGCGGATGTGACAATCATGGACATTAGCTTGCCAAGATTGAGAGAGCTGGATGATATCATGCCGGCGAACGTTAAGACATTGATGTCCAACGAGTACAACATTAGAGAAGAAATTAAGACTTCTGACTTGATCATCGGAGCTGTGTTGATACCTGGAGCTAAAGCGCCTCACTTGGTGACTAGAGAGATGTTGAAAGACATGAGAGCTGGTACTGTATTGGTGGACGTTGCGGTAGATCAAGGCGGATGCATCGAAACTTGTACTCCAACAACTCATCAAGACCCTACATTCATCATAGATGATGTGGTTCATTACTGTGTGGCTAACATGCCTGGAGCTGTGCCTTACACTTCAACTTTGGCATTGACGAATGCTACATTGCCTTACGCTATTCAATTGGCGAACAAAGGTTGGGTGAAAGCTTGCGCTGATGACGCAGACTTGAAAAAGGGTCTTAATGTGATCAAAGGAGATGTTGTCTATGAAGCGGTTGCGGAAGCATTTGACTTGGAGTATGTGGATATTGAAAAATATTTCGCGGAAACTGTAGAAGCTTAATTCAAAACAGGATATATTTAAATTGATAAAGGGGGCTTTCGAGCCCCTTTATTTTTGGCTTAAGTTTCTTTCAATTATTTTTTTTGCCTCTTCAAGCACTTCCTCAGCCTCTCTGTTTTTGGGGTTTATGCTATGGTGGATTTTTACTTTCATTTCAATGCCGGTAGGCATTGGGTACCATCCATTTTCCACAAGTTTGTAGCTATTGGATACACTGATAGGAATAACTAAAGCACTGGGCATTCTGCTTAATAAAGTTTTGAATCCATTGATGGAAAATCGTTTTAATTGGCCATCTCGACTTCTTGTGCCTTCAGGAAATATGCAAACCGCTAGATTTTCTTTTTCCGCAAGCTTGGCAAGTTTTAGAATCTCGCTCAATGCTTGTTTGGAATTCTTACGATCAATCAAAGCATGTTTGCCATGCCTTAGGTTGTAGGAAATGGAGGGAATCCCTTTGCCTAGCTCTATTTTAGACACAAATTTCACACTCCTGTCCTTGAATGCCCATCCAATGGGAGGAATATCATACATGCTTTGGTGGTTAGCGACAAGTATTAAAGAACTATCGGGAGGGTAGATTTCTTCATTGTATTCTATCGAACATGAGTTGCCGGAGAGGTTTATATTTTTCATGATAAGATATTGCATAGCGCTGGCTATTCGCATATGCCATTTATATCCTCCGGATTTTCTGGCGATGATTTGCAAGAAATGGAAGATCCCTAAGATCCCATAAAATCCAAGCAAGTATATTGGCGTCAACACATATTTTAGCATAAACCTAGGCTTTAAATTAGATTAATTCATTTTACTTTGTGAAATATGTGAAAAGTGGTTGATGTTGGAATGGGATAAATTTTCCAAAAATAATAAATATTAACCAACAAAAATACAAAGAGAAGCATTAGCTTTCTATAGCTGAAACAATTTTAGTGAGATGACTAATATTTTAAATTTTTTTGATCAGGAGAATAAATCTCTTAAAAGGTTGGGATTGGCTTTGTCTGGAGGTGGAGCCAAAGGAATGGCTCATTTGGGAATTTTGCAATTTTTCAGGGAGGAAAACGTGAATTTTCATGCCGTCTCAGGGACAAGTATTGGAGCTATTGTCGGAGCCTTTTATTGCAAAGGATATACGCCATTGGAAACATTGGATTTCTTTAAAAATACATCCTTTTTTTCCTTTGATAAGTTTTCATGGGGATCGAAAGGTTTGATTGATTCTAGCAAATTCATTGATGATTTTAAAAAATACTTTCCTGAAAATAATTTTTCCGAGCTGGAGAAGCCTTTGGTGGTGTGCGCTACGGATATTTTGGAAGGGAAAGAGGCTGTTTTCAATAATGGGAAATTGATAGAAGCTTTGTTGAGTTCCGCTGCTTTTCCCGGAATGATATCGCCTATGGAATGGAATGACAAGTTGTATGCTGATGGAGGGATTTTGAATAATTTGCCCGCCAGCCATATAAGACACGAGTGCGAGTATGTCGTTGGCATTAAGCTTCAACCCATTGAGCATATGAAAAAGTCGGATATAAATTCCACATTTGATTTGTTGGCGAGAGTATATGAATTGAATGGATTGTCTACAGAATTGCGAGAAATGGATCATTGTGATTTGGCATTGGTACCTAAGCATTTGCTGTTCGTGAGCACATTTAATGTGAAAAGTGAGGACTTGGAACGCACTTTTGAATTAGGATATGAATATGCCCGAGAGTATTTTTCTGCTCAGCAAAAAGAATTGGATAATTTGAAAAAGCGAAGTGAGTGAAAAGCTGTGAAAAAGAAATTGGATCAAGGGCTTTAATTGTTAATTTTGAGGCATAAAGCTGTTAGAGGCTTATTAGTGGATAATAAAGAGGAGAAATTATGAGCAAGAAGAAAAAATGGAAAGATTTTACTGGAGTTGTATATTCTACAGATCCGGATTATGAATACGAGACGGGCAATGGCGAAGAGTTGGAAACCCTTGAGCCTTCCAAGCAGAATCTTAAAATCATGCTAGACAAAAAACAGCGAGGAGGCAAACAAGTCACTTTGGTGGATGGATTCGTAGGCACTGAGGATGATTTGAAATCTTTAGGCAAAATGTTGAAGTCCAAATGCGGTGTTGGCGGCTCTGCTAAAGATGGAGAAATATTGGTGCAAGGAGATCATAGGGACAAGGTATTGGACATCTTGATCAAGGCAGGGTACAAAGCAAAAAAGGCAGGAGGATAATTTTTTTCAAGAAAAAGGTAAACTTTTATAGGACTAAGACAGTATAAGTCTATATATTTGTAATTACAAATTATGTAGTGATTTATGAGTATTGACAAGGCGATAAAACAAACAAAGGGCTTCAAAGACGAAAGAAAAAGAGCCGTAATAAATGTGATGTACACAGGCAATTGGCTGGTGGGACATGTTAATGACCTTCTTAAGCCTCATAAGCTTAATGATCAACATTACAATATTTTAAGAATACTTAAAGGAAGATATCCAGATTACATTTCGCCGGGACAAGTAAAGGAAGTTTTGCTGAACAAAAGAGGAGATCTGACTCGGCTTGTGGACAAATTGGTGAAAATGGAGTTGGTGAATAGATGCAATAATGACGAAAATAGAAGAGTCGTTAATTTGAGCATTACGGAGAAAGGGCTTCAGCTTATTGAAGACTTGGAATTAGAGTATGAAATGAGCGAAAAGCATGAGAATAAATTGACGGAAGAGGAAGCTAAGACATTGAATATTCTTCTCGATAAAATGAGAGAATAAAAAAATTTGAAAAGATATTCGTAAATACAAAAATTGTAAAAACTATGAAAAAGATTTTGGCATTTTCAGGAGGAAACAGAAAGCAATCAATCAATAAAGCTCTTGCCGCTTATGCAGTAGGCCAAGCATCGAAAGCATCCGGTGAAGTAATTGATTTGGTTGATTATGAAGCTCCGATTTACAATCAAGATTTGGAAGAAGAGCAAGGAATTCCACAAGCTATTGTGAGTTTGCAGGAGAAGTTGGACGAGGCCGATGCTTATATTATCGCTTTGCCGGAGCATAATGGTTTGCCGCCAGCGGCTTTCAAAAATACAATTGATTGGTTGTCAAGACATAAGCAAGGTTTCTTTGGGCAAAAGCCGATTTTGCTATTGAGCGCGTCGCCCGGCAAATTTGGAGGAGCGAATGCATTGAGCGCTGTTGAAGGATTGTTTAAATGGTGGGGAGGAGAAGTTATAGGCAAATTCAGTATTGGAGAGTATCATGCTAAGATAGATGAAAGTGGTGCTTTGAAGGATGAAGAATCTGTAGAAGCCTTAAGGGGATTAGTCGAAAGTATTCAAAATAAAATTGAAGTGGTTGATGCATAGTGGTGTGATTTTGCGGAGCGCCTGTGGGACTTTTAAATGGCGTTCCGCACACTTTTACTTTTTAACCAGATAATTTAATCGTATTTTTTATGATACAATTTTTTGTTCTGAAGAGTGTTTAATCTTTAAAGTGCTATATTAATAATCAAATTTTTTATTTATCATGATTATTAAAGAGCTAATTATTAATACTGCTCACTTGGTAGAGCAAAAGAAGTTTTATAGCGAGACCATGGGGTTGAAGCTAATCGATAGCGATGAAAATAGTTTCGTTGTAGAAATTGGAAACTCTCAACTCAAGTTTGTAAGCAATGAATCCTTTACACCTTATCATTTTGCGATTAATATTCCCTGCAATATGGTGTATGAAGCTTTGGCTTGGTTGAAAGAAAAGGTTGTGATCTTAAAGGATGGTGAAAACGAAGTTCAAGAGTTTGTGAATTGGAATGCGGAATCAATATATTTTTATGATGGCGATAGGAATATCGTTGAGCTTATCGCTAGAAAAAATTTGGATAATGAATCCAATGGTGATTTTGGACTGGAACATTGGCTTGAGGTTTCAGAAATAGGCATGCCTGTAGATAACATTGCTGAAATATTAAATCGATTGAGAAGCAAGGTCGGCACCGATGTTTATGATGGTAGCGTTGAAAGGTTTTGTGCAATTGGAGATGAAAAAGGCCTTATTATATGTATTGATAAAAACAAGAAAAAGGAATGGTACCCTACAAAGGATTTTCCATATTCATCATTCTTTAAATTGATCCTTGATGAGAAAGACAAAAGCTTTGAGTTGGAGTTTAATAGTGGCGAAATTAAGATAATACACATTGCTTAGGAGAGGGAAAAATAATCCCACAAGATAAACAGAAGTTTTTCGTGGGATCTTATTTTATTTGGCTTCTTTTACAACGACGATGCCGTGATGCGATTTATCAACAATGATTGCTAGACTTGGCTTGATCGTGTAAGACTGCTTTTCTCCTGTGTCTACTTTGTAGGTGAAGACTAGTTCATCTACATCTTTTTTCTTTAGGCTAACAGGCTCGATGGTCGTGGAATATTTTGTTTCGGGTAATACTACCGCAATTACAAATTGCTTGTCGAAGTCGATTTTCGTGGGCTTCCCTTCTTTTCCCATTGTCGTGGCAGATCCAAATATTTTATCGAATTCTTCTTCTGATTTTAGCTTTGGATACTTCAGTTTATCCACATCATTCTTGACGAAATAATTTTGAGCGATAGTGAAAGGAATGGAATGTTTCTCCTCTTTTTCTTTAATTGGCTTCTCTGCAACAGTTGCCGAATTGTTATTTTCGGTTTTAGAGTTTTCCTTGCTTTCACTTTTTTTCGACTGGCATGATGCAAAAGCGAAAACCACTGCCAATATCAAAAATAATTTGTTCATAATAATACTTGATTGATTTTCTGATAAACTCTTGAATGCTGTTATGGTTGTTTTAAAACTCGTTTTAATCCGGACAGTTTAGAGAAGCATGTTATTTAACAAGTAATTAAGTTAAAGAAATCTTAATGGAGGAATTTAAATTAAATGTTGATCTATTTTATTCCTTTGCTGAAAAATAGGAATATGAGCGAAAACAATGCTAATCTTTCTGATGAGGCACTCTATGAATTGGTCAGGCATGGGAATCAGCTTGCCTATACCTCATTGTATGAAAAATATTGGGATGAATTATTTAAAATAGCTTATCATATGACAGGTTCTTTGCATGATGCGGAGGATATTCTTCATGAGCTGTTCAGTGAATTGTGGTTAAAAAGAAATCAGATAATGATATCCAAGACATTTGGAGTCTATGTGCGTACTTCATTGAAGTATAAAGTTTTTAGGTATTTTAGTCAACAAGGAAAAAGCAAGCTTATGGTCGGAGAAGGAGAGTTGATAGAAATAAGCTCTCCTGATTCGACAGAAGTTCAATTGGATTTCGAAGAATTGTATGATAGAATAGAAGTAAGCGTCCAAAATTTGCCTGAAAAATGCCGAGAAGCATTCAAGTTGAGCAGATTTGAAGGAAAAAGCGTCGTTGAGATCGCTGAAATAATGAAAATCTCTCCTAATACCGCTCAAAACCATATCAATAAAGCATTGAAAATTTTAAGGTTGGATTTGCATGACTACGTTTCAATTGCAACTTTTTTTAACGCCTTGTTAATT